>CAJPTT010000092.1 GCA_905373565.1 uncultured Treponema sp.
ATAAAAGAATCCGAGTATATCTTTTCTCCGTTATTTATCAAAATCAATTCGCTGCAAAGGGAAACAATATCGTTAAAATTATGACTTGTTAATATAAGTGTCGCATGATACGTACTGCAATAGTGCTTTAAAAAATCCCGTATGTTGTATTGCGTAATAACATCAAGGCCTATTGTGGGTTCATCAAGAAAAATGAGTTTCGGTTTATGAATTAAAGCTGCTATCAATTCCATCTTCATCCGTTCGCCCAACGACAGCCGTCTCACCTGAACATTCACCTGTTTTTCTACACCGAGTATTTTAATCATTGTGTGCAGCGTTTTTTGATAGTCGGCATCTTCAATTTCATAAATTGTTTTATTAAGTTCAAAAGAATCGACGGCAGGCAGATCCCACCAAAGTTGACTTTTATTCCCCATCACCATCGAAATTTGCCGCAGATACTCTTTTTTCTTTTCAAAGGGATTATGTTGCAAGACACTCAGATTTCCTGTCGTCGGAAGTATTAAACCGGATAGCATTTTAAGAGTCGTCGTTTTTCCCGCGCCGTTTAAACCGATTAATCCCGTTATCGAGCCCTGATTAATTTCAAAAGAAAGATTTTTTACCGCAGGCTTATATAATTTTTCACGTTTAAACAAGTTTTTAATACTGCCTTTCAGCCCTGCCTCTTTTTTATAATACGTATAACTTTTGCAAATATTTTCTGCAACAACAATCTTTTCGCTCTTAACTACCTGATCCGACATAACGCTTTACTCCTTTTTTAAAAATAACATTCGATAATAACAAAAACAGTATGTTTAAGATAAAAGCATAGAACATAGCGCGCACAGATAATTGTTTAACGATGAACAGAACAGGGAAATTAAAGCAAACAAACAAGGGAATAACAAAGGTTAGAATTTTTTGAATCACTTTTGGATATATCTGCATCGGTTTATTTCCAATAGTAATTAATTCCGAGCCTATCCCCATAACAATATCCATCCGCATAAACCAAAAAGCAAGGCTCATCAATATAAACATAATCGAATAAATTAGAAAAAAGCCATTCAGTGAAAGCAGAATATACATCACTCCTTTTAACGGTGTTATAGGAATATTCAATTGTATAAGGCAATATATCAAACCAACAGTGTTGATGGCGATGTTTTTTATTTGCGGAATGTCGAATGCATGGCATGAAATATTAAAGCGCGGATTTAACGGTTTTAATAATATAAAATCCAAGGTGCCGGTATTGATCATTTCGGGTAGTCTTTTTAATCCCGGTACTATCGCAAAAGTAAACACAGAATCCGTCAATCCGCCCTGAAAAGTCAACATCAGCATTTGATATTTATCCCACCCGTTTATCGTGTTGGTATGAATAAAAATCGTGTCTATAAAAATGATATACATAAAAAGCCACACCAGCTCAAAGGTGCCGCCGCTTATAACATCAAACTTATATTCCAGTAGGTTCATAAGGGAACCTTTAAAATAGGCTTTTAATAGTAGAAGGTATCTTTTCATCAAACAGTGTATCCTATCCGTCTAAAATAAGTTATAACAGATATTATTACAGGACAGCGACAGCTATATGTCGTAATTGGATAAAACCTTTTGAGAAATTCTTCAGTAAGGGAAATTTCTGTTATGGAGAATACTGCAAAGTGTGTTATAATAAACATAATATATTACGGAGAAAAACTATGTTTAATATAAAAAAGAACATCACATTGATTATGCTAAGCATTGCACTTTTTACGGGCTTTAATTCTCTGCTTTTTGCAGAAAAAAATAAGGAGAATTCTATGTCCTATGTAGGAAAATGGGTATTTCATTCAATTATGAGTATGGATGAAAGCGACAGAACTACGTTCCTTAATGCCGAGGAGTATCTAAACACGTTGCCTGATTTCATCGATAAAAATAATACAGCTGCAGTCGAAGAAGAACGACGCGAGAGAAAGACTAGAATAGACTCTGTGCTGGAAATTTGTAAAGACGGTATGATTTATATGCTTATGTCGATTCCTGATAATGTACCTCAAGAAAAAATTGATAAAGCCGTCGAAGCGGGGGTAGTCACGCTCCGTCATGGTATGATGATGCTTGGTAAACCTCAGCCTTGGGAAGACAGGAACGGTGAGTTATGGGTACAAATCGGAACGGTTGATTTTTTTGACGGTCAAGGCCAAAAACCTAATTGGGAAAAATGTGTTATCGAAAACGGTCTATTGACATTTGTTACGACCCGTTACAAAAAGCCGAGTAATCAGGCTTGCAATATGGAGTTAACACAATATGAATAGAAAAATTATATCGATTATTTTCACTCTTGCCGTTTTAACTGCAGGAGCTTCCGCTCTTTTTGCAGAGGAACCTGTAACGATCAAAACGCTCTTTAAACTCTTACCTGAAAAAGCATTAAAGCCTGTTTTTGATAATTTTAACTTGGATACGGCAAACAGGGATTCGTACATTGAGGTCTGCGATGAGAAAAACCGGTATTTGAGCCTTAAAAGCAAATACGGTTTTGAAATGTGTTATTGGGATGTAAAAGGCGGTAAAAAACTTATTTTGGTAAGTTACGACGGTGCCGGCTCTGGAGTCTTTTATCTTTACAATAAAGGCAAAATTTCCGAAACGAACGATTTCGGCATAAAAACAGTAAAAGAACAGATCAAAAAAAGCCCTGCATTTCAAGGTATGAATGATTTGATACGTTTTTATCCGCTGCGGGACAACACTTCGCTTGCGGTAATGATAAACCAACTTGATTGTATGATTTTTAAGTGGAAAAATGAAAAATTTGTCCGCATCAGCGACTATGTGCTAAAAGAAACCGATGATGAAGCAGATGTTTACAGTATATTATTGAGCGGTTTTGTAAAAGCTCTTAATGCCCATGATGCGGCTTCTTGTTTGCAGTATATTAAACCTGAATATATCGCATTCCAATGTATGGATATGTTCCAAGGACGGGCTGAACAATTCATTTGTAAACTTATTGCAGGACAAACTGAAAACATTGACTACATTGCACCGAATAGGCTGGAAGATATCAAAAAGGCAACCTACAGCTTAAATCCTAATGCACCCGATAGCGAGTCTGACTTTATGATTATTATTGAACTTATCGACGGGCATACCTACACCTATTTTCCCAAGGTTGAAAATATTGAAGAAGCTGAAATATATGGGCTGCCAATTCAATATCTTTATCTTGTCAGAGTGATGGAATAAAAAAGGAACCGCTATCTGTCGTAATTGGATAAAAAAATTACATTTTTTTACAAAAGTTTTTTTACCAGCTTCAAGAAAGCCGGTATTAATGATGCTATCATAACAACATTGTAAATAATGAAAACCGGAAGAATTTTACGAATATTTTTTTTATTAAATACCAACATATCTATACCTAGTATAAACAAAATAATTGCCACATAGCCAAACATTATTAGCTCTTTCATTGGTAAAGAGAAGTGAGCAAAATAAAACAATATCATTACAATTGCAGCTAATAACGCAAAAAAATATAATAGTATACCTAACTGATTTGCGACCGATTCAATATCATATTGTGCCTTTTCTTCATCCGGCATAGTATTGTACCCTGCTATTAAGTCGTATGCTTTTAATTCTCTAATTATAATACCGCCGCCGGCGAATGAAAGGAACATTAATACTAAAATAATATATAACATAAAGCACCTCCGAGCACTTTAGCGTGTTCATTCATTTCATAAGCAAAATCGAGCATTATCATAATTAGCTAAAAAATTTTTTGCTGTTTTTACAAGTTCCGTTTGATAATCTTTAGGAGATACGACGGTAACTGCATTCCCGAAGCTGAGGAGTAAGGCCTTCCACAACCGTTCTTTTGCAGGAACACGGATATGGGTTTTATATTTTTGAGACGGCAGTGTTTCGATAACGGAGTCGGGAAAATACTCTTCGATGAGGGGTCTTTCCGTTTCGGAAAAAACGATTTCTATATCAATGCAGGTCTTGTAATACGCAAGTTCGGCTTCTCTCATCCTCTGCGGTATATCGCCGTGATTTGCAACGGCAGTTTCTTTTGAGATGACAAGCGTTTGAATCCGTGCAACTTTAAAAGTTCGATACTCTTTTGTTTCTTTAAGGTATGTAAACAAATACCACGCATACCATTTGTAATGAATGGCAAGCGGTTCCGCACAAATATGCAAACTTTTTCCTTCTGAATTACGGTAATCGAATACGATATATTTTTTATCGCTTATCGCTTTTTCCAACAGCAGATTGAAATCTTGTACTTTTTTATTTTCTTTTGTAACACTAAAATCCCAAAAGACTTTTTGCCCGTCTCCTTTTTCGATAATTGCATTGTATTTTTTGATTAAAGAGTTTAAGCTCTCGTTTGTGTATGACGTTGCAAGGCTTTCCAACGCATTGACAATGATTTGCTGTTCGCTGTTTTTGACGGTGAGGTTCTTTATTTTATAATGTTCTAAAACGGCATAACCGCCGTACCTTCCGCCTAATGTATACACCGGTATACCGGCTTCGGCGATACTCGCCATATCACGCTGAATAGTCCTCACCGATACATTAAAATACTCGGCTAAGTATTTTGCTGATACTTTTTCATGATTTAATAAATAGATAATTATTTCAAGGAGCCGTTCAAGTTTCATAGTGTGAATATTTAATTGTATATAATAAAAGCATATATCAATCAAGGTAAAAAATCAGACTATGCGTTACAATCACAACTTTTTTTGCACAAAAAATATCCCGCGTTCGGTAACAGCTATCGTACGTAGATCGTTGTGTTATATTATTCTTCGTAACATTCCGTACAGACGGCGAAAGTGTAGAACGATAAAAAAACCGATAAGGCTGACAATCAATGCGCCGAATATTACTTTGATTGAACTGATCATTTGAGCAATAAATTGTAACACCACAAAAAAATACGGCTTTTGTTCGAAAATTGGATAAGCGGTATACCCATCAAAAGACATCGGTATAAACATCACTATACTAATACATCCGAACATTGAAAGGATAAGAGAAATTCCAAAATACAATCTAAGATATTTTAACAGCCGGTTCATGTAGTTTAAGCCTTTCCCAATAACTTTGCAAATACTTGGCCTGTTCCCCAGAATACCAATCCGAGCGTTACATTCGATACGACCTTTTCAAGATATGCTAATTGCTTTAATGTTGCATGCCCCTGCGCTAAAATATCAATAACTAAATTAAGTGCTGCAGCAATAATAGAAAGAGCAATAAAAATAACACTGGCAATTTGGATATATTTCGGTATGTCAATGTCTTGCAGTGTCTGCTTTTTCTTTTCTACAGTTTCATTTTCATTCATAATCTGCTCCTAATGGATTTGATTCGTTTACGTATTGGCTGCCATTATATCAAAATAATTCCAACTGCGCATTCGTCTTTCCGGGGATTTTATCAAAAGCGCTTAAATATGCAAATATGATATCAGGGTTGGTTTCTATGCCGTTTTCTTTGCACCGCGCACGGAAGATATTCATAAGGCGTGTATTGTGCGGACTTATAACGGAATAGCGAGTACCGTAACGCTGGATATATTTTTCTTTTAAGCCTGGAAACGCTGCATCAAGTTTTTTATAAAAATATTCGCGGTTACCGTTTCTGAGCGTTAAGCCCATGCCGAAACAGATGATGCCGCATACTTTTGCTTCGATGCAATACTGTAAAATACCTTCGAGATTTTCCTCCATATCATTGATGAACGGAAGAATCGGTGTAAGCCACACAACGGTGGGAATACCTGCATCGCGCAGTGTTTTAAGCACGGTAAAGCGTTCACTGGTAACGGCAACATTCGGCTCAAGTATTTTACATAAACTATCATCATAGGTAGTCAGCGTCATTTGTATAACGCATTTTGCTTTGGTGTTTATCGCCTGTAAAAGTTCGAGGTCGCGCAATATCAGCGGCGATTTTGTTATCACGGTAAAACCGAAACCGTAGCGGTGGACGGTCTCTATCGCTTTCCGCGTCATACCGAGTTTTTCTTCCAGCGGCATATACGGGTCAGTCATAGAACCGGTACCGATCATGCACTTATTGCGCTTCCGCTGCAAGGCATCTTCGAGCAGCTCTATTGCATTTTCTTTTATTTCTATATCTTCAAAGCTGTGGGTTATATGATAACACTCACTGCGCGAGTCGCAATAGATACACCCATGCGTGCAACCGCGGTATAAGTTCATCCCATTTTTAGCTGATAAAATTCCTTTTGCTTGTACAAAGTGCATGATCTCAGTATAGCATAGCCTCAGAAAAAGCGCAGCACATACCCATTAGTAAGGTTCATCAAGCTCATCGATTTATATACAATAAATGTAAATGATGTTATATTAAAATGATGAAAAGAAAAAATGTTATCGTACTTGTCGTTTTATGCATATTCATACCGGTATATGCGCAAACCGGTTTCCAGCAGAATATAAAAAATCTTGAAAAGATTATACACAACCTGAAAAAATATGATTTTTATGAACATGAATTAAACATGAATACGGTTGAGAATACCATCATGGCACGTGAGACTTTCAGCAAAGATTGCTTAAGTCATACAAAACATGAAAATTTCTATTGTGAACGGATATTTCTTGACGGGTTACAAGGAAAAACATTCGCAATGATGCAAATATCAGGAAGCGGGCGGTTTCCATATTTAACGATTTATACCTATGATTTTCATAGTAAAAAATATACCATATATTTTGAAAGCGATTATAGGCTGGTAATTCCCGTTACCACAAACGGAAAAACACATTTTATTGAGATAATAACAAACTATGACAATAAGCGTTTAATCGGTTATGCGTTATTGGAACTGAATAATAAAGCTTGGAAAGAACAAGCTTCGGTTAGCGTTTCGTATTCGTATGCATTATCTGAAGAAGATAAAAAGTGGATATCCGAAAAACGGATAGAAGAATTGGCAAACTTCGATTATTCGTTTTTGGGATATAAGGAGGATCATCCCTGGGAAATCAGAATACCATGTGATAATAAAACTATCATAGGAAAATTATATTTAACCTCTGTCGGTTATCTGCCTTCAAACTATAAAATAGAAATCATCGGGAACAGTAAAAATGTGCACTATTTCGATGAAAGTAAATGGGGATTTTATACTGTCGAAAAAGAAAACAAGCACTATCTCGTCTATATTGGTATGGGAGAAGATAAAGGTGACTGGCGATCCTCCCCAATAGTCAATTTTTATTTAAATGTTATAGATTTGGAAACGATGGAAAAAGTATATAAAAATTATCTACAGGCAAAAATAAACTATCACTATTGAACAGTTCAGTCTTTGCTTTATCGGTTACTCTGACTTTATAAACCATACTTTGACTTTAGTTCTGCCACTGCATCATCAACATCGGTAACACGGCCTTCTTGTATATCTTGTTCCGCTGCATGCAGACTATCATACAGACGATCGAAAAAAGAGTTTCTTTCAAACGTTTCCATACTCATAATCACCATATCGCCGTAACCGTTTTTTGTTATAAAAATAGGTTCATTACTTTCATGACACAAGGCGGAAATATTTGCAGTATTCTTTAAATCACGTATCGGAACTATTTGCGGCATAACTATCCCCCTATGGCATGATAATACCACAATCAACAACCCCGACGCAAGCGTCGGGGTATGTTGTTCTCATAAGGTGGTTACAGTCGGCTTTAATACCCTTTGTTACGACGCAGAGCGTCGGGGTATTAAACCCTCCGTACGAATAAAGCCGTATTGTCTATGAAAGATTAAACCTGTTCGGAGACGAAGCTATCGAACAGGTCTATTATATCCGGACAATCCGGCAGTGTTTGTGTTGGAAACTTCTAAAAACCGCAGTTGTTAGAGATGGCTGTTATCGTGCTCTATATTTTTTCAAGGCTTTTTTAATATCCTTGAACGCCCAATCGTAGTGACTCGAAGTTGCAGACACGCAGTAGCTGCCGAGCGTCGTCGTGCCCGTCCAAT
>CAJPTT010000093.1 GCA_905373565.1 uncultured Treponema sp.
TTTTTCTTTATGGGCGCCGACTTCCCGCGATGTGTCGGTGAACCTCTATCAAAACGCCGGTGATTCAACGCCTGCTTTTACGGTTCCGCTTCGGTATGACGATGCAACCGGCTTGTGGTGCGGCATCTTTGCGGAGCGGGATCCGGAACTGTTCTTTTACGATTACACGCTGACAAACGAAACGGGAATGCATACTGTGCTCGATCTGTACAGCCTCTCGATGGCTGCTTGTACCGGCAGCGGCGGTATCGGACGGGGCGCTATTATCAATCTGCAAAAAGAAACGCTCAAACCGGAGCGGGAATATCCGTATGTCACCTTGCAAAAACGGGAGGATGCGATTATTTACGAAGTGTCCGTCCGCGATTTTACCGCAGGTCCCGACTCCGGCGTTAAAAATATCCCCGGCACGTATAAAGCCTTTATCGAAAAAATCCCCTACTTACGCGAACTGGGCATTACGCATATTCAGCTGATGCCGGTGCTGAACTTTTACTACACGGACGAGATAAATCAGCAGTATGAAGATGCCGGTACCGTGCACAACAACAACTATAACTGGGGCTATGACCCGCATAACTATTTTACGCCCGAAGGCTGGTATGCAAGCGAGCCTGAAAATCCCGAAAGCCGTGTACGCGAATTGCGGGAGCTGATTAACGAGTGCCATCGGGCGGGGCTCGGTGTAGTGCTCGACGTGGTGTATAATCATGTTGCACGCACCGATCTTTTCGACGCGATTGTTCCGGGCTATTACTTTCGGACAAATCCCGACGGCAGCTATACCAACGGCTCGTGCTGCGGGAACGATATTGCCTCGGAGCGGCCGATGGCACGAAAGCTTATTGTCGATTCGGCTGTACACTGGGTGAAAAACTATAAGGTTGACGGTCTCCGGTTTGATCTGATGGGACTGCTCGATACCGAGACGGTGCTGGAGGCGTACAATCGCTGTAGGGAGCTTAATCCGTCCGTACTGTTCATCGGGGAAGGCTGGAAGCTGTATAACGGAGCCGAAGGTACCGTCGGTATGGATCAGCGGTACATGACCGAAACCGACAGCGTTGCCGTCTTTAACGATGAATTTCGCGATTTGGTAAAAGCAGGCGGTATGAACGAAGAGGGCAAGGGCTTTTTAACCGGCGGTAACGTCGATCTTCAGCAGCTCTTTTGCAATTGTATCGGTTTACCTCAGTGTAACTATACCGCCGACAGCCCGGGTGATAACGTGCAGTACCTTGTTTGCCACGACGGGCTGACGCTGCACGACTGCATCGCTCATAATGCAGGGCTTGATGAACGTATCCCCTCGCAAAAGCGGGAGCTGATTGCTCGTATCAAACTCGGCAACGCGCTGGCGCTTACTTGTCAAGGGATCGCATTTTTACACGCCGGACAGGAGCGGGGGCGTACTAAGCCAAATGTGCACGGAGCGGCGGAAGAATGCACCGGCGCTTTTGTCCGCAACAGCTATGACGCTTCGGACAGCGTTAACCGTATTGTATGGACGCTCGATGAGGATTACGCCGAGCTGCTCGCATACACGCGCGGGCTTATCGCGTTGCGGAAACGGTTTGACGTGTTTAGAATAGGAGACGCCGGACGCATTGCACAAGCCGCCGCGTTTTTGCCCGTAGAAGACGCAGCGGTTGCTGCATCGGGTGATTGCAGTGGTAATCGATGTGCCGTAAAGAGCGATGACGGAGCATTGTCCGAAACGGAGAAGCAGTACGGGCAGGCATTCGGGTACACACTCGACTGGACGGACGGCACGTGGTTTTTGTTGTTTAATGCGGCGGGAACGGAACAACGCTTTGCACTCGTCGACACAGTAAAAAAAAACACCGTTTTTGTCGACGGAGCGGCGGCATCTCCGGACGGTATTGCACAGCCCTCCGGCATACGATTTGAGCAAAACCGGATCATACTAGATCCGTACACTGCGGCTATTGTTCGCAGTGAATAGACCTGTTCGATAACTTCGTTGTCGAACAGGTCGGCGAGTTCTAAATTGTACAAATAGCACGATTTAGAACATCGCATTTCAAGGTAACCTGTTCAGAAACGGAAGTTTCCGAACAGGTTTAGTAGATTTTTTTCATAACAGATTGGAGGTGTTTTATGAAAAAAGCAATTATAGGACTCTCGGCCTGTGTATCATTGGTGCTTCTTCTTGCTCTTACGAGCTGCGGCGGAGGTTCCGAAAAGAAAGGCGATATGAAAGGTGAAACGGTTACCATCAAAATATGGGAATCCGAAGGCGCCGAAAAAGATTTTATGTTGTTCGCTGCGGAAGAATACAAGAAAACGCATCCGAACGTATCCTTTGTGTATGAACCGGTGCAGTCGACCGATGCGCGTACAAAGATTGAAATGGACGGCCCCGCAGGTGTCGGCGCAGATATCTTTGTTGCACCGCACGACCACATCGGCGCCCTTGTCGCAGGCGGTCATATTCTCCCCTTTGACGATGCGTCCGTCCTCGACAACTTTATCCCCGCTGCATTGACATCCGCCGCATATGAGGGAAAAAACTACGGGTATCCGCTCGCAATCGAAACCTACGCATTGTTCTATAATAAAGACCTTTTGCCGGAAGCGCCTAAAACATGGGACGATGTGGAAGCATTTGCAAAGACGTGGAACGATAAAGCTCAAAATAAATATGCATTGGTCTGGGGTGTCGGAAACGCATACTTTAACTACATCTTTATGAGCGGCTTCGGCGCACCGCTTTTTGGCCCGAACGGCGATGACCCCAAGCAGCACAACGTCAATAGCTCCAATGCTATTACCGGTTTAACCTATTTTCAGAGCCTTCGCAAGAAGATGCTCGATGTTCCGTCAGGCGACATTACCGACGATTTCTGCAATTCCTCGTTTACGGAAGGTAAAGCCGCGATGATTATTACCGGCCCGTGGAAGATCTCCGATTTTTCAAAAACAGGCCTTAACTACGGTATTGCACCCATTCCGGTATTCCCCGGCATGACCAATCCCCCGGCATCATTCTCCGGTCTTCGCTTGGCCTTTGTCAGCGCCTACAGCGATCACCCGGCGGAAGCGCAGGACTTTGCAAAATTCCTTACCTCAAAGCCGATGCTGGAAAAACGGTACGAAATGACCAAACAAATTCCGCCCCGCTCCGATATCACCATCACCGATCCGCTGAGTCAAGGTATTTTAGCACAGGCACAATACGCAACACCGATGCCCACCATTCCCGAAATGGGCAAATACTGGTCTGCAATGAATGCAACTTTTGCGAATATCTGGGACGGCGGCAATGTTACGGAAAAACTGAATGCTGCTGCGGCTACAATGGAGTCGATACAATAGGGTATTTCTAAAAACTCACGTTTTTTGCAGATGCCCAAGCGGCATCTTTTTAAACCCGATTCACAGTCTGCAAAGCGGATTGCGAATCGGGTTTTTGACAGTTCCCTTAGATATAGGTGCTTGGTATGCAGTTTTCGGCAATAGAACATCGCAGTACGGATAATTTTTGTTATCCGCTCAATGAAAATGAACTTATGATCGGCATTAAAACCGGCAGCGACATACGGCGTGTATTTATTGTATACGGAGATCCGTTTGACGGTTCGGTAACACCGGACGGCTGGGCATGGGAAGGCAAACGGCAGGAAATCACCCGCAAAAAAGATCTTCCGTATCATACATGGTGGCAGGTAACGGTTTCGCTTCCGTACGGACGGTGTAAATACTGCTTTGAACTGCACGGTCAAGATGAAGGCGATGTCCGCTACTGTCTGGAAAACGGGTTTTACACGGCAGATGAGCTTGTTACGCTGCGCCGGGTAACCGGTAATTTTCCCGGTTTTGAGTTTCCGTGGCTGGACGGCGCCGAATGCGTCCGCGTACCGGATTGGGTACCCCGCACAGTGTGGTATCAAATTTTTCCCGATCGGTTTTGCAGGGATACCGCCTCGCAGAAACCGAATGCTCTGCCGTGGCCTGCTGCCGATGATGCCGTTACCAACAATGAACACTATGGCGGTACGCTTCGGGGTATTACCGAAAAGCTCAACTATCTTGCCGATTTGAACATTACCGGCTTATATCTTAATCCGGTTAACGCTTCGCCGAGTGTGCATAAGTATGATACATCCGATTATCTGAATATCGATCCTACATTCGGTACTGCGGAAGACTTATGCATGTTGGTAAAGGAAGCCCATGCACGCGGTATAAGGGTCATGCTGGACGGCGTCTTTAACCACTGCGGCTGGGACTTTGCACTGTGGCAGGATGTTGTCCGCAACGGAAAAGCCTCGCCGTATTTCGATTGGTTTATCGTACAAGAATGGCCGTTTGAAACCGTTGCAGAATCGGAATGTGAAAACGCTGCGAGCCGAAACCGACCGTCCGGTACAAACGGAAAGAGCGGACGATACAGCGTTTTTGCGTATGTCGATACGATGCCGAAGCTGAATACTAATAATCCTGCCGTCGTCGATTACCTGCTGAACGTATGCGAAACATGGGTACGCAGTTATGATATTGACGGGATTCGGCTCGATGTTGCGAATGAGCTTTCGCACACATTTTGCAGGCAGCTTTATCGGCGGATGCGCAGTCTTAAAAAAGACTTTTACCTGCTCGGTGAAATATGGCGCAGTGCCTTGCCGTGGCTGCGCGGCGGCGAGTTGGATTCGGTAATGAATTATCCGCTCGCGCTGTGCTTCTGGAAATTCTTTTGCGATAAAACGCTGCCCGCCCATTTTCTGGAGCGGGAAATAAATGCCGTCTTTACCGCCTATCCCGAACCTGTTACCGTAGGCCTGTTTAATCTGCTGGATTCCCATGATACGCCGCGCCTTTTTACCCGCAATGACGGCGATGTGTCCGCCGTATGGCAGCAATACGCGCTGCTGTTGAGCCTGCCCGGTTCGCCGTGTATCTATTACGGCAGCGAGGTTCTGCTTGCAGGCGGAAATGATCCCGATTGCCGCCGCTGTATGCCGTGGCAGGCTATCGAAGCAGGTGAATACGCCGAACCGATGAGCATGATGCGGCAGTTGATTGCTTTGCGCCATACACATCCGGCAATGACCGCTTCCGGCTACTCATATCTGCATGACGTACCGCTTGCTGAAAGCGAACCGAATAGAATTATTCATTTGCAAAAGTATGCCGAAACGGTAGAACCTGCGGAAACTACGGAGACCGTTGAAACCGCGGAAGTGCCGATTACGCGGAGCATAGACCTCATTCTCAATTGCGGTACGGCTCCGGTATCAATCGCGCAGATAATAGACGAAAAAACACAAGTTTTCGTATCTCTGCGCTGCAGGGATAAAACGGTACAGCCCGGCGGCTTTATCTTTTTTGAACACCTCATCAACCGATGAACTTCCGTGTACATCGGTTGATGGCGAATTTTGGCAATGCCAAAATATCGCTTCTGTTATAACCACCGCCATCCGTGGCGGTAAAGTTTGCGGTGCAAACTCGATTATTTACGGGTGCGCCGTCCTGAACTTCGGAGCAAAGCTCCTCGTTGCAGGACATGCGCACGACTAAAAACTTTTTCGGATGTTTAAACATCCGAAAAAGTTTTTATAGGAGGAGTTTTAATGGCTACAACGACCTTACAAGGCGCTGCCGTTATCGACAAATCAATTATCAAAAAGACATCAACCGCATCGACATGCTTTATGGGGCTCGGTCAGATCCTCTATTTAAAGCAATACGTGCGCGGCGCCTTTTTCGCTTTGATGGAATTGGCGGTCTTATTTTTGATCTTTTTTGATCAGACGGTTATGCAGTTCAACGGGAAAGGCCCCATCGTACGGAGTCTGATCGGCCTTGTCACGCTCGGAGAAGAAAAACCGAATGTCCCTATCAAGATGAAGGATCATTCCATCTTTATGATGATCGGCGGTCTTATCACCGTGCTGTTACTCGTCGTGTTTATCGGCGTATATGTTGCGAACGTGATCACCGCTAAAAAAACGGCGGCCTATATCGTGGAAAAGCAGCGCTATCCGTCCGCTGCGGAAGCCCGCAAGAAGTTTGTCGAATCGGCGTTTCCGTATCTCGGACTAAGCCCTGCGATCCTGTTGATGCTGTTTTTCACTGTTTTGCCGCTCATCTTTTCGGCGCTGGTTGCCTTTACGAATTACTCATCGCCCAAGCACATTCCGCCGAACAACCTGGTTGACTGGGTAGGTTTGGAAAACTTTATTACAATGTTCAATTCCAAACTGGCGAACAGTTGGTTCTCCGCTTTCGGACGTGTTGCACTATGGACGGTTATCTGGGCGTTCTTTGCAACCACGACCTGTTATTTTACGGGTATGATCTTTGCGGTGATCCTCGTCGACAAACGCATCAAGCTGCCGAAATTCTTCCGAACCGTGTTTATCCTACCGTATGCCATTCCGGTTATGCTGAGCTTGTTCATTTGGGCGAACCTTTTAAACGGAACATTCGGCCCCATCAACCGCTCGCTGATGCAGTTCGGTCTTTTGAGTGAACCGATTAAGTGGCTTTCCGATCCGTTTATGGCAAAGATTACGATGCTGTTGGTCAATATTTGGATCGGCTTTCCGTATAGTATGATATTGATTACCAGCAATATGACGGCCATCCCTGCGGATATTTATGAGGCGGCAACCATCGACGGTGCGAATAAATTGCAGCAGTTCTTCCGCATCACCCTTCCGTTGGTGCTGTTCCAAACGATGCCTATTCTCATTATGCAGTTTGCCGCCAATATCAACAACTTCGGTGCGGTATTCTTCCTTACTGCCGGCGGTCCGAATCTTGACGACAGTATTCAGACAAAGGCGGGTGCAACCGACCTGTTGATTTCGTGGATTTATAAACTCACGTATGATACGCCGACTTTGTACAACCTTGCCTCGGTACTTTCGATCCTTGTGTTTGTCGTGTTGGTGCCGTTCGCAGTCTATAATTTTACGCATACCAAGGCGTTTAAAGAAGGAGAACTGTAATGAAAAAACATTCTCTGAGTACCATACTGGTGCTGATTATCCTGTATACCGTCCTTATTTCGACGGTGCTCTTTGTCCTCTATCCCGTTGCTTTTACCGTCGGCGCAGCGTTTACCAAAACCAATTCGTTGGCGGCAACAAGCATTTCTCCTATCCCCAAGGAACCGTCGGTGTATCAGTTTAAACGGCTTTTAACACCTGCGGACAAAATCGTCGAAGGTACAACCGATGTGCGCGGCACCAACTACGTTAAATGGTACGGCAATACCCTCAAGATTGCGGTGTTCAATGTTCTTTTGACCTTGGCTGTCTGTGTAACCGCCGCCTATATCTTTTCCCGTTTTAGGTTCCCGCTGCGGAAGCCGCTGCTCGCTTCTATGATTGTGCTGCAGATGTTCCCAAGCTTTATCGGAATGGTTGCAACGTATGTGCTGCTATGGAAGATAAACGGCTTAAATACCCATTGGGGGCTCCTTTTGGTATATGCGGCGGGCAGTGTGCCCTTTAACGTATGGCTGATGAAAGGCTATTTTGATACGGTGCCGAAAAGCGTTGAAGAAGCCGCCCATGTCGACGGCGCCGGTTCATTTACCACATACGTGAAAATCGTACTGCCGATGGTAAAGCCGATGATTATGTTTCTTGCGCTTACCAGCTTTACCGCACCATGGATGGACTTTATCTTCCCGCGCCTTATTTTGCGCAGCGACGATAAAAAGACCTTGGCACTCGGCCTTTTCGAGCTGATTAACGGCCGCGCAAACGACAACTTTACAATGTTTGCCGCCGGAGCACTGCTCGTTGCGGTGCCGTTTACGCTGCTGTTTATGGCAGGACAGAAATTCCTGTTAAAGTCCCTTGCCGCCGGTGCGGTAAAAGAGTAGAAAAGGACAGGGCAAAGAATTGGCAATGGGGAATTAAAAATTATGAATTATGAATTATGAATTATGAATTATGAATTATGAATTTCATTGCCCATTATTTTTTTTCTTGCAAAATTGAATAAACGGTTATATAATTATAAGTATG
>CAJPTT010000094.1 GCA_905373565.1 uncultured Treponema sp.
CCGTAGGGCAGCGGACGCTCTATGTTTCCGGGGAAGAGTCCGCCGGTCAGATACGCGGCCGAGCAGACCGGCTCGGCATTCCGCTCAAAAATATTGAACTGCTCTGCACCAATTCGGTGGAAAATATCGAAAAAGTATTGAATAATCTCAATCCGCTTATCGTCATCATCGATTCGGTACAAACGCTCTTTTCTCCGCAGGCGGGCACCATCCCGGGCACGATCAATCAGCTTAAATACTGCGCCAACGAATTGGTGCAGTGGGTAAAGGAGCGGGATGCAGCGCTCTTTCTTACCGCTCATGTAACAAAGGAAGGCGTTATCGCAGGGCCGAAGGTTCTGGAGCACATGGTCGATACCGTTATCTCTTTTGAGCGGAATGAAGATGATGTACGGTTCCTCCGCGCCCTTAAAAACCGCTTCGGTTCGGTGGATGAGCTGGGGATTTTCAGGATGGATGAAAAAGGCTTGGCTGCCGTACAGGATCCCGCCGCGCTTTTTATCATTCAGCGGCAAGGTGAACTCCCCGCAGGATCTGCGACCGTACCGGTGTTTGAAGGCAGCCGCGTATTTATGGTAGAAATTCAGGCGCTTGCGGTACCCGCTAAGGGCACGATGACGCGCGTATTCTCCGATAAGATAGATTCCGCACGGGTCAGCCGCGTCGCCGCCGTACTGGAAAAACGGATAGGCTTGCGGTTCTCCGATCAGGATATCTATATCAATGTTGCCGGCGGCATCCGGCTGCGGGAACCGGCTATCGATTTGGCCTTGGCGCTTGCGCTCTACTCTGCGCGGACGGATATCCCCGCGCATAAAAACGAAGCGTTTATCGGAGAGCTTAGTCTTGCCGGTGAGATCAGACCGGTGCGCCGCTTAAAGCCGCTGATTAAAACCGCGCAAAGCCTCGGCTTTACCCAACTCTATGTCCCGGCAGCCGCCGGCGACGGCGATGAGCCCGAACCTGCAATGCAAGGCATTTCCCGCATAGAAAACCTCGCCGAAACAATCAAACGCGCGTTCGGTACGGGGAAGTAAAGGCCTCTTGTGTTCTGCTGTGACTGTGTGGAATCACTGCCATTCGTGGAGAATATGGTAAGACTGCCTGATGCGTTCACCCTGGCGGCGGTTATAGCAACTTATGCTTAAATTTGCTATAACCGTGTTGATTAGAAATGCCCAAGGAGCTATTTATGCTTGCAGTAAAAGGAATTATTCGTGGCAATACGGTCGTTTTGGATGCAGCGGCTGTTCGAGAATATCAAGGTAAAACAGCTCTGGTAACCATTATTGACGATGTTGCTATATCTGAAAAAACTATTGGCGTAAACCTTGACATGTTTGTTAAACCGACCGAAAGAGGAAAAAATGCGGATATTTATCTAAAGGAACTGAGGAATGGCGATCGGGTATAACAAAATCTTTGTTGACACCGCAATTTTTATCTATTTTAAAATTACCTCAGCTCAAATACCATCTCTATCTGTGCGTCAAAGCTGATTTTCCCGATTGGAGCGCCGCCTGACGCCGAAACGTCTGCTGCTGTCTTTGCGTATGCAACCCGATTTTGTGCCATAGCATTGTACCCGTTTCCGTTCCAATCGGAATAAGAGAGAATTTCCGACATACGGATAATTTTACCGAGCGAAGGTTGATGATTGCCGCTTGATGCCGCTTCACACAAGAGCTGCGATTTTTCTTCCGCGGCCTTTACCGCATTACGCCGCGCTTCATCCTTGTATTTTTTAATGTCTTTTGCCGAAAACCGGACATCGTTAATTCGATCGATACCGCTATTCACTAAGTCCGTTAAGAACGGTTCATAATTATCCAAGTTTGTAATCACTGCTGAAATATTCTGAGTAATTTCATAATAGAGGAATTTAGGCATATCGGAATTGTAGGAGTATCGAGGATGAATGGTAAGGTTTTCTGCCGTAACGTCTTTTTGTTCAATACCGTATTGGCTGAAAAGAGTATTCGTTTTTTGCATCGCCGTATCGTGGCGCTGTTTTGCCGCACTAAGATCGTTTGCCTGCGAAACAACCGAAAAAGAGATCGTTGCCTGATCGGGTGAAACGTACACGGTTGCCTTGCCAACGACGCTGATGCAATGTTCTTGCGCGGTGTTTTTACCGGTGCACGATGTACTGAGCAGTACGGGGCAAACGGTAATCAACGAAAACATAATCAAACGAATATATCTATTCATAGAACCTCCTAATCGATAAATATAGGAAAGCCGATAATCCGCTTATAGAAGCGGTATAGGGATAAATAAAAATAATAGGGCACCCATAGTGTTAAACCCTGTGTGCGCCGTCTCCCGCTTCGCAGGCAAAAAAGGAAGCCGTCAAGCCTGTCTTTTCGGTATAGGCTTTGCCGACACGAGCGGTAAATTCCGCAACGGCATCTTTTTGCACTAAGGCAATGGCACAACCGCCGAATCCCGCACCGGTCATGCGTGCTCCTAAGCAGCCCCGCTCGGCGTTAGCGGTATCGGCGAGCGCATCAAGCTCAATGCCGGTTACTTCATAGTCGCGCCGCAGCGAGTCATGGGATGCCTTGAGCAGTTCACCGAGTTTCGGCAAGTTACCGGCTTTTAGCGCTGCGACCGCAGCAAGAACCCGTTCGTTTTCCGTAATACAATGGCGCACCCGTTTAAAGATACACTCATCGGTTATTGCCGCCTCAACCGCACTCAAATCGGCGGAAGTCAAGTCGCAGAGATTGTAAACGGTCTTAATCTTCTGTAAAAGAGCGAGTCCTTCCATACATTCGGCGCAGCGTTCATTATACTTTGAGTCCACAAGTGCACGTTGCTTATTGGAGTTCATCACGACAATACGGTAATCACCTAGAACAAGCGGTACGTATTCATATTCAAGCGTTGCCGTATCAAGCAGCATCGCGCATTCTTTTTTACCCATTGCAATACTGAATTGATCCATAATTCCGCACTGCATATTCATAAAGGTATGCTCCGATTCTTGCCCCATTTTGGCAAGTGTTACCGCATCAACCTTAAAACCGAACAATTCGGCGACTGCACGCCCGAATCCGACTTCCAGCGCAGCCGATGAAGAAATACCGCCGCCTGCAGGCAGTTTACTGAAGAACAATACCTCAAAACCGCTTGTCAGTTTGTATCCGCCTTTTTGCAGCATCGCGAGCATACCGTTCAAATAGTTCGCATATTGATTTTCTCTCCGGTAGCAGAAGGTTTCCGTAGAAGAAAATTCAAGCGCGCCCGGAAACCGTATATCATCATAGATAATCGTCGTATCAGCTCTCTTGCGCAGCAGCACATAAAGGTACCGGTCGATCGCCGCAGGAAATACCTTCCCGCCGTTATAGTCGATATGTTCTCCGATAATATTGATACGGGCAGGGGAGGCAATCATCATGATTTCTTCCGTACCTGCTCCGTACCGCTCGGTAAAGGCCTTTGTCAATTCCGCCTTCATCTTATCTTCCGGCAAATCGGTTAAAAACTGTATAAATTCATGCTGTGTCATAGGTTGTCCTCCAGGGCAATCGCATCAGATGCTTTCCTAAATAGCCCCTCAAAATAATGGGTCTATCCACCCAGAATTGAACCTGCGGTTCAAATGGGTGTCTCGCCCCATTATTTTGCGGTATTTGCTTTATTCATCTAATGCGTTTGCCCTATTATCCAAAAAATGAAAGATCTGCGATGACGGTATCGATCCGTCGATTGATAATATGAGTGACGGTAAACGTTATCCGCCCGCAAGTGATTCTCTCTTTAGTATGCGGCAAATATCCCCATTTTTCAAGTAGAAAACCGCCGAGCGTGTCATAATAATCGGAGTGAAAATCGGTGTGCAGCAATTCGTTGCAATCTTCCAGCTTGAGCGCACCGGGAATGACAAGCTGCGATGTATTGATAAAGCGCACCGAACGCATCGGGTCGTTCCGCGCCTTGCCGTACTCATCCTGCACCGTACTGAACACCGCGGCGATAATATCATCCATCGTAATAAGCCCTGCCACGCCGCCGTGTTCATCGATGACGATTGCGATATTTTGCATCTTGGCGTTCATCACTTTGATAATAGAAAAGATGGAAGCTCCCTCGGGAACAAAAATCGCAGGACGCTGCAAAGCATCAAGTTCAGGCTCCCGCCGCTCCTGCAAAGCAAACAGCAGCGTCTTATAATGGATAATACCGGTAACGGTCTTTGTTTCGGAATCGTAGACAGGCAATCGGGAAAAACGGCTGCGGCGGAACTGTTCAATGACTTGCGGAAAAGCCGCGGCGGAATCAACGTAAGTAATCGCCGTACGCGGCGTCATAATATTGCGGAGTTTTACATCCTGCAGCAAAACGGCTTTGCGCAGCAGCGCTTCTTCTCCGGCGGCCAGTGCGCCGTCTTCTTGCCCGATATGTACGAGCAGCTGGAGGTCTTTTTCCTTGAGTGTATCCGGCGTAGTTTTGGGGCGGGCATTACACAGCCTGAGCACCGCTTTTGTCAACAGCGAGAACACCGCCACAATGGGGCGGAGTAGTGTGTAGCACACATACAACGGCAGCGAGGCTTTCTTGCCGATCGATTCCGCCCGTTCTGCTGCCAAGGCTTTAGGGAAAATTTCGGCAAGGATGATGATGAGCACGGTAATAACCGCAGTTGCTGCGGGAACTGCCTGCGCGCCGAACACATTGAGGGTAAAGGCGGTAATAAGTCCCGAGTTCAGCGTGTTGACAAAATTAGTGCCGATAAGCGCAGTCGTAACGATTTTTTCTTTCATCTCCACCAGCCGAGCTAACCGTTGAGCATTTCTGCGGGAGTTTTTTTTGAGAGTGCGGTATTCCGATCGCGTAATAGCAGTTACCGCCGTTTCGGTACCGGAAAAAAAGGCTGCGCAGGCGAGCAGTATAATTATTTCAACACTGATAACAACAAGGTTCATTCTTCCGCCTGCATCCGCACTTCAACTTGCTCAATGCGGTTTGCTTCAACCCTCGTTACGGTAAAACGATACGGCTCAACGGTGATTGCATAACCTGCCGCCGGAATTTCCCCTGCTTTCTCCATAATGTAGCCGCCAATGGTGTCGCTATATTGCGATTCAAGGTTGAGGTTCAGCTTTTCGTTTAAGTCGGCAAGCCTCGTAATACCTGCGATGGTGAAGACTTCCTGTTCTTCAGCTTCATTACGAGCGGTTCCTGTATTATCGCCTCCTATACCATCGGCTCCTGTCCGTATCGGTGCGGTTGGGGATGTACTTGTCGGCATGGAGTTTAATGCGGTCTCCGCAGGTGTTATACCGAATTCATTTGCCGCCGATGTCGCGCCGGCTTCGGTTGCCGCTATAGCCGCTGCCTGCCCGAGTTTGCTTACCGTCGGTAGAGCTGTTGATGTGTTATTAGGTACAGCCTGTGCCGTTCCTGCCGTATCGGCGTGTATGCTGATATCCGCCGCAACGGTGTGAGTGTTCACGCCAGCCCGTACATCATATTCGTCAAGAATACTGCCGAATATTTCTTCACTGACATCCTCGACGGTTATCAATCCTGCAGTGCCGCCGTACTCGTCAAGCACAATAGCCATCGTTTGCTGTTCGGTATGGAATTTTTTTTCCACTTGAGCGAGCTTCGTTGTTTCAAACACAAAAAGCGGTTTACGCAGATAGGCGCTTACCTGAAAGGCGGCGCTTCCGTCCAAGTATTCGGGGGAAAAGAGAAAGTCTTTAATATAGAAGAAACCTTGTATATCATCGATATTCGTGCTGTACACAGGGAAACGGGAAAACCGGGATTTTTTTGATAAGTCAATGATTTCCGATGCAGATGCGCTGATGTGAATAGCCGCGATGTCTCGCCGCGGCGTCATTACGCTGCGGACGGAAAAGTCGCCGTAGCGGAGAATGTTCGTCAGCACGGTGCGTTCATCGCTGCCGATAAAGCCGCTTTCTTCCCGCGCCTGAAAAAACTCGCGTAAATCGGCCTCGGTAACGGTTGCGGTATTTTGCGCTTCACGGATGCCGCAAAGCCGCAGTAGTACACCGGTAATCGCCGAAAAAAGCGTAACAACCGGTGAAAAAATCGCCATCAATAATAGAATGAATCGGGCAAAGGCAAGGCTCAAGGCATCGGGGTACACCAATGCAATCGACTTAGGCAAAATTTCGCCGAAGATCAGCAACAGCACCGTACCTGCGGCGACCGCAATACCCAGTCCGGAATCCCCGAATATCCGCAGCGCGGCAGCAGTCAGCACTACGGAAATAGCGATGTTGACAATACTATTCCCTATCAAAATCGTCGATAAAAATTTTTGTTTGTTTTGTAGAATTTTTTCCGCCCGTGCCGCCGCACGGTTATTCCGTTCGCGCAAAAAACGCAGCTTGAGCTTATTCAAAGACAAGAACGCCGTTTCCGCCGACGAAAAAAACATCGACAGCAAAAACAGCGCCAACAAACTGACGAGCAGTAAGATTATATGCGGGGGTTCTCCAGTATCCATATTCGATGGAATATTTTACCATGAAAGATAAATACGCTCAATAAGCTGGATATGCTTTCATAAAAGGGCTATCATAATCAGATGAAATTCACGTTTCGGATAGAAACAAAAACGCGACTCGACATTTTTCTACGTTCGGAACTTGTTCAGGCCGTGTCCGTTCCGGTTGAAAACGCTTCTATTACGCCTCTGTCAAATTCAAAAATACGGCGGATGATTATCGCAGGAGCAGTCAGCGTTGACGGACTACAGATTCGCCGCCCTTCATATGAGCTTTTGCCAGGGCAGATTGTCTGCGCCGAATTCGATAAAGAAAAATTCTTCTTTGAAAAACAGGCGGATGATATTGCCTTTGAATTGACTGCCGCTGATGTGCTTTATGAAGACAACAATTTGATTGCCGTGAACAAGCCGGCATTTTTTCCGACGGAAGAAACGATTGTCGGCGGCGAAAAGCGGGACTGCCTGCACGCGGCGGTTGTACGCTACTTATGGACAAAAGCCGCGCTCCGAAATCCTCCTTACGCAGGGATCATGCACCGCCTTGACCGCGAAACCAGCGGCGTTATTATGTTTACAAAAAACCGCGCTGTAAATGCTGCCGTTCACGAAATATTTGAAAAACACACCGCACAAAAAATCTACCGCGCCGTATGTGCCGTTGCAGGAAACAAGAGAAATACGCAGCGATACCGTAATTTGGAGAAAGGCTCCGAGTTTTTTGTAGAAAATAATATCGGGCGCATAAGCCCTAAAAGCACACGGGCAAAGTGGGGTGAGCTGAGTACGGCGCACGGCGGATTGTATGCGCGCACGGATTTTACGGTTTTGGAATGCTGCATGATCGGCGGTATTCCTGCCGTCAAGATTGAAGCGCGTCCGCTTACGGGACGCACACACCAGATCCGCGTTCATCTTGCGTCGGTCGGTTTGCCGATTTTAGGCGACACGCTTTACGGCGCACCGGAATACAAGCGCACAATGCTCCATGCACAAAGCTTGATATTCTCGCATCCCATTAGCAAAAACACAATGGCGGTGAGCGCACCGCTGCCGGATGGTTTCTAGCGGCAGCCGGTCTACTCAAAAAGGCTGCCGGTCTGCACCGCTGACGCCGGAATTTTTAGTCCGAGATGGGTGTATGCTTTTTCCGTAACCATACGCCCGCGCGGGGTACGCTGCAGTAATCCCGTTTGAATAAGGTAGGGTTCGTAGTAGTCTTCAAGTGTATCCTGCGACTCCCCGATTGAAATCGCAAGGGTTTCCGCCCCGACCGGTCCTCCCCCGTAGTTTTCGATAATGGAACGGAGTATCTGCCGGTCATAGTTTTCCAAACCGAGCCGGTCGATATGCAGCCTTTCCAGCCCTTGCGCGACGGTTGCTTCGCGGATAGTATCGCTGCCTTCAATGAACGCAAAATCCCGCATACGCCTCAGCAGCCGATTGGCAACGCGCGGCGTTCCGCGGGAACAGCGGGCAAGTGCAACGGCCG
>CAJPTT010000095.1 GCA_905373565.1 uncultured Treponema sp.
AAGCCGCTCGGCGGTAGATCGGGCGTTATGCGGAATTTACGGAGCCACTTTGCGGACGACTACGCAGTTTCCGATGTCATACTCACCTTTTTTATCGGAGCGCAGCTGTACCGAATCAAACGGCAGCTGCCGTATACCAAAGAAGGCCGAAAGCTGGAAACACCGGAAGAAGTCTCCCTCGAATATTACGAAAACGGCAGCTGGGAAAACCGCTCATCGACGAACAAGCGGGAAACCGATGCTTCAATCCAAAATCTGATTAAACTTTCCGACAAAGAGTTCAGCCGCATCGTCCTTTTGCCGCAGGGAGAATTTGCTCAGTTTTTACGGGCGCAGTCGAGCGATAAAAAAGAGACGCTGATGCACCTGTTTCCTATCAAGCGATATTCGGATTTGATGCAGGAAGCGAAGATGCGTGCAGACACGCTGCAGCAGGAAGCGCATACAATAGAAGCAAACCTTGAAACCCTGCATACCCGCTTTGTGTACCATCGTTACGAGAGCGACCGCGCGGAGCTGCTGAACGAAATTGACCGTATCAGAGATGAACACGGCGGCGTCCTGACCGCCTTACAGACAAAGAACACCGAGCTTGAACAGGAAAAAATACTCGCAGAGAAGCGAAAAGAGCTGGAGCGGGTTACCGAAGAGCTGGAAGCATGCCGCATCCGCGAAGAGGATATCCGAAATTTAAAAGCGAAGATCGAAAAAGCGCAGCGGGCGGCCCCGCTCGCCGTCCACGTAAATCAGCTCCTTGAGTTGGAAGCGGCATGTGCGGCGGACGAGCGGCAGATAC
Source organism: uncultured Treponema sp. (assembly GCA_905373565.1). Classification (GTDB taxonomy): domain Bacteria; phylum Spirochaetota; class Spirochaetia; order Treponematales; family Treponemataceae; genus Treponema. The sequence continues at coordinate 797 of CAJPTT010000095.1, forward strand.
GGGAAAAACGGGAGCGCATGGAAGAACTGACCACCCGTATGAACGCTTTGCAGGAACAGCACAACGAGATCACCGCAAAAGAGCAGCAGCGGGACGGCCTCTATGCCGTCATTGATTCCTTGCGGAAAGCCGCCGTGTTGGAACAGGAAATCGGAGCGGAACAAGCCGAAGAAGATAACCTGAAACGCGCCGCTGCCGCCGCCCAAGCACAACTGCAAGGCATCGAAGCGCAGCTCGCCGCCGTTACGGAAAAAACCGGAGCCCTTGCTCCTGTCGTTGATGCGCTTGACGAGCGGGAACACGCCTACCGCAGCCTGCAAACCCAGCTCGACATAGAAAAACAGCTGCACGAGATGTTATGTAAACATGAGCAGCTCACCACCTTTTTGCACAGCTATGCACAGGCTGCGGATAATGCACGGAAACAGCTTGCGACGATCGCCCGCGACTGTGATATTCAAACGGAACAGATCGATAGAATAGAAGAAGAAAAAAAAGCGGCGGAACGGCAGCGTGCAGCGGCAGCGCTTGCGGAATATCTCGAAGAAGGAAGCCCCTGCCCCGTCTGCGGTTCGGTACATCACCCCGCACCGGCTCAAGGTATGTCAGAAAGTGCGTTCAGCTTTGACGAGCGGATAGAAGCGGCAAAACGGAGCGCAGCAAAACTGCAACATGAAAAAGAAAAAGCGCAGGCTGCGCTTGCCGGTGCGGAGGCTTCATATACAAACTATCAAAAACAAATAGATGAACGGGTAGCAGCGGCGGCTGATTTACAGCTGCGGTATAAAGAATGCAGCACGGTTCCCTTTCCGGAAAGAAAGGATGCGGCGGAGAGCCGCATTAAGGAAACCGCTCAACAGATCAACGAGGCGGTGCAAGCGTACAACGCATCCCGCAAAGCCTTTGCCGAACACAAAACGCTGGAAGAAGAAGTCCGTCGTTTGCAGCGGGAGCGGCAGGAATGCACGCAGCAGCACCACAGCGCGGAACAACGCTTAAGCGGAGTTTCCGCCGCGCTGCAAGAAAAACGCCGCCAGTTTGACCAAGCTTTTTCCCAGCTACCCGAAAACCTGCGTAGCGTTCAGTTGAGTGCGGATAGGGAAATTTTGGACAACCAGGAAACCGGCGGCAAAGCCAAAGCCCCCAATGCCCCTGCCGGCAAGACTGCACCGGAGCAATACGAAGTCCCCGATGCGGAAACCGCGTTGGAGCAGTGCGAAGCGCTGCTGCAGGAGCTCAAACTGACTATCAACGCCTACCATACCGATGTTTCCGAAGCAACGCAAAACCTTGAACGGATCCGCGGCGAACTTTCCACAGCGGAAACGCACGGACAGGAACGCTCGCAGCAGCGCAGCGAAAAAACGGCACAGCTCGAAGCCGCGTATATAAAGGAAGGTTTTGCCGATTTGGAAGATCTACAGCAAGCCGTGTGCAGCGAACCGGAAGTTGCGCAGTGGAAAACCGAAATCGACACCTTTTATGAGCAGTACGCGGCGTACAAGCAGGCGGCGTCCGGATTGGAAAAAGACGTTACCGCAACGGAGCCGCGCGACCTCGATGAGCTGGAAACTGCCGTCGAAGCCCTGCGCCAACGGTATGACGAAATACAGGCGCGGCTCGAAGTCCTCAATACGGAGAAAGCAAAGCTGGAGGAGTTGCACACCCAGCACACGGAACTGACAAAAGCCCTTGCAGTTAAAACAGCGGAGGCGCAAAATTGGGTAGCCCTTGCGAAAGACCTCTGCGGCAGCAATCCGCGAAAACTCCAGTTCGACACGTGGATTCTTTCCGCCTTTTTGCATGAAGTAACCGTGTTTGCAAATAAGCGGCTTGAGCGGATGAGCGAGGGACGGTACCGGCTTGCAGTCAGCGAAGAGCACGGCGCAGGGAACGCATACCGAGGCCTCGATTTGGAAATCGCCGACGCCTACACCGGTAAATGCCGCCCCTCTGCAACCCTCTCCGGCGGGGAAACCTTTATGGCCTCCATCAGTCTTGCGCTCGGCCTTGCCGATTCCATTCAAGCGCGGGCAGGCGGCATCAGAATAGATTCGATGTTTATCGACGAAGGCTTCGGTTCGCTCGACGAAAAAGCCTTGGAAAACGCCGTCAGTATTTTAGACGAAATACGCGGGAACCGGATGGTCGGCATCATCTCTCATGTCGGCGAACTGCAGAGCCGTATTCCACAAAAAATTGAAGTAATAAAAACCGGAACGGGTTCGTCCATCCGGCAGAATCATTGAAGATTATAAACAAAAGGAAACCTCTAAAAACTTCCGTTTTTAGAGATGCCCAAAGGAGCAATAATGATTACCAATGCGCTTTTTTCGGATCTTTATGAGCTGACAATGGCTCAAGGTTATTTTAAACGCCAAAACAATCGGCCATGCGTCTTTGATATGTTTTTTAGGCGCAATCCGTTTAGAGGAGGGTACGCGGTTCTTGCGGGACTTGAGCCGCTGCTCGAAGCGATTCAAGCCTTTCATTTTGAGGAGTCCGATATAGCCTACCTTGCAACCTTACACCTTTTTGACGATGACTTTCTCAGCTATCTCAAGGATTTCCGCTTTTCAGGTTCGGTATGGGCAATAGATGAAGGAAGCCTTATATTTCCCAGCGAGCCGGTACTGCGCATTGAAGCGCCGATCATCGAAGCCTTGCTTCTCGAAGGGCTTATCCTCAACACTATCAACTTTCAGAGTTTGATTGCAACAAAGACCGCCCGTATCTGGCTTGCGTCGAGGAAATCTTCCATTATGGAATTCGGCTTACGGCGCGCACAGGGGGCGGACGGCGCAATGAGCGCTACCCGTGCCGCTATTATCGGCGGAGCGGCCGGTACCAGCAATACGCTCGGCGGAAAGCTTTACGGTGTGCCGGTGATGGGTACCATGGCTCACGCATGGGTGATGTCTTTCCCCAGCGAAGAAGAGGCGTTTGAACAATACGCCGCCATCTATCCCGATAAATCGGTATTCCTTATCGACACCTACAATACGCTCGGTTCCGGTATCGAGGCGGCAATAAAAGTCGGGAAAAAACTGCAAGCGCAAGGGAAAAACTTCGGCGTCAGGCTCGATTCGGGGGATATGCAGTATTTAAGCACCGAAGTACGGAAACGGCTCGACGCCGCCGGTTTACCCGAAGCCAAAATCTCCATTTCCAACGAACTGACCGAAGAAATTATCGAATCGCTTATTTTGAATAAAGCGCCGATTGACTCGTGGGGTGTCGGCACTCACATGGTAACCGGTGGGCAAGAGTCCTCGTTTACCGGTGTATACAAACTTGCCGCACGCCAATCCGACGACGGAACATGGCTGCCGGTTATGAAGCTTTCGGATAATCCTGCAAAGATTACCAATCCGGGTATTAAGCAGGTCTGGCGGCTCTACGACAGCGACGGATTTTTTAAGGCCGACATTATCGGTTTGTATGATGAAACACTCGATGCCGAAGCAATGAACACCTACTATCACCCGTTGAATGATTACCAAAGCTTTTCGTTTAAAGCGGCAAAGGCGGAACAATTACTCCACCGAAAAATTACCGACGGCATATACACCGGTAAAAAGGAAACGCTTCAAGAAATGCATCAGCGGGCAAGCCGGCAGCTGGAATGTTTACATCCGACTTCCCGCCGCCTGCTCAACCCGCACATCTACAAGGTGTCGCTTACAAAGACGCTCTTTGCAATGAAGCAGAAACTGCTGCATTCCCTGCGCCGCGGATAAAAAATCCTTTTCTAATCGTGTATTTCAAATCGGAAGCCGAGCGGTAAATGGTCGGAATATCCTTCGCCGGTCAGTACATTGTATCTGACCGGTTTACCGTCTTCAATCAGCGGCGGTTCATACAGTACGAAAAACAGCAGCGGTTCGATATAAGCGGATCCTGCATCCGAGGCTGTTTCGGAAGTGTCATAATCGGCCGCGCCGCTTTCGTAAAAAATATGATCGATTTTCTCCCACGAATTTTTAAAATAATAGCTGCCGTCCGGCTGTGTGCCCGCTTCGTGTTCTTCTTTATAACCCTCTGTATCCCAGCACACGGAAAACTCATTCAACCGATTAAACTCTTCAAGGGTCTGATTAAAATCTCCGCATACGACAAAGGGAATGTGCGGATTTTTTTCTCTGTGTTCTTGAATTTTCTTTATCAACTGGGCTTCCTGCAAAGCGCGGACAGCAACACTGCCGGAACCACCTGTCTTTGACTTCCAATGTACCGCAAAGACGGTTAACAACCGCGGATTGTCTTTGCTTCCCGTATTCAATACCACCTCCATTAGCGGCCGCAGCGACACCTTTTGCTCGGTATAAAGCCGATGCGCAAAATAGCGTTCAATGGGATACTTACTCAAGATCATCGTCGTAAAGGCGCTTTTCTCCGAACGAGGCGGGCATACTGCATAGGGATAATTTTCTCCGCTCGGCAGCTGCTTGCAAAAATCTTCGATGACACGGTCATTTTCAACCTCTTGCAAGACTACAATATCGGGCAACCGGTCTTTTTTTCCTGACAACTTTTCCCCTGCGGCAAACATGGTGTTTTTAAGCCGTTCTAGGCGGGCTTTGTACTTCTGAGCCGTCCATCGGGATTTGCTCCCTTTGTATTCTTTAAATTCGGTACCGTCCTCTACGGCGTCAAAGAATGTCTGCGTGTTATAGGTAACAAGCGTAACGGATTCCTTAAACTTCGTATCCGTAAGGGGAGTACACCGCGTACATTGCAGAAAGATGACACCCGCAGCGATACAGGCAAAGAGCGAAAATAACAATCGTTTGAGCTTCATGGTTTAACCTCCGCTTCTTATATAGAGCACGAGATGCAAAATGGCTACAAAATCGGGCTTGAAAAAACATATTTCATGTATTAAAATGCAAGAATCAGTTCCGGTAAAAAATATATGGGACATACAACTGAAGTAATGATTATAAATCTTCTATAAAATAAGAGAGAAAAAGAGTATTGAGAGGAGTACTGATATGATGATTGATTTTGTGTATACCGTTCTGGCGCTTGTCATCGCCGGAAGCATTGCCGCCCTGTTGTACGCATTTGCCAAAACACGGTGGATTAATCGGCAGCCGGTAGAAAACGATGACTTACGGCGCATCAGCGGTTATATTTCGGAAGGGGCAATGGCGTTTTTAAACCGCGAGTATAAAGCGCTTCTTCCCTTTATCGCAGCGGTAGCCTTATTCTTGGCCGCCGGAAATAAAGGTGCTTTAAAGATGGAAGCGCTCGCCTTCGTATTGGGAGCGGCAGTATCCTTGTTGGCAGGGTATATCGGTATGAAAGTTGCAACCGCCGCAAATGCCCGTACCGCACAGGCAGCCAAAAACGGCGGTCTTACCTCGGCGCTAAAAGTCGCGTTCTCCGGCGGCAGCGTTATGGGTATGAGCGTTGTCGGACTTGCGCTGTTCGGTTTCTTTATCGTAATGCTGGTCTCGTCCCTAACTTACGGAACGGATATCAAGACTTTTTATGATATAACGCTGCCGCTTGGAACTGCTTTTTCGCTTGGCGCCTCCTCGGTTGCGCTTTTCTCCCGTGTCGGCGGCGGTATCTTTACCAAAGCGGCAGACGTCGGCGCAGACTTGGTCGGTAAAGTAGAAAAAAACATTCCCGAAGACGATCCCCGCAATCCGGCCACCATTGCGGACAACGTCGGTGATAACGTCGGTGATGTCGCAGGAATGGGCGCAGACCTCTTTGAATCCTTTGTCGGTTCGTTAATCGGCGCGATGATCCTCGGTTTAACCGTCGCCGCCTCCGATGTCCTTAAATTAAAGCTCATGGTATTGCCGCTTTTGATTGCGGTTTTGGGTATTGTTGCTTCTCTGATTGGAACGATATTTGTACGTGCAAAGCCGGGAAGCGACCCTCAAAAAGCATTGAATGCCGGTACTTTCGGCGCGGCAATTCTGGCAACCGTATTCTTATTTATCGTATTGAAGTTCTTTATCGGTGAAGAAACCTTTAACGGAAATGCCGGGATGTACCATATCTTCGGGGCAACGATTACCGGTCTCGCATCCGGTGTGCTTATCGGACTTTTAACCGAATACTATACCGGTACGGGCAAAAAGCCGGTTGTTTCGATTATGAATTCATGCGAAACAGGCGCCGCAACAACGATTATTACCGGCCTCGGTGTCGGTATGCGGAGCGCTTTCCCGACTATCGTATTAATCGCAGCGGCAATCTGGGGCAGCTTTAGCTTGGCAGGCCTCTACGGTGTCGGTATCGCCGCAGTCGGTATGCTGGTTACGCTCGGCATCCAGCTTGCCGTCGACGCTTACGGCCCCATCGCAGATAATGCCGGTGGTCTGGCTCAAATGGCGGAATTCCCGGGCGAAGTGCGCGAAATTACCGATAGCCTCGACGCCGTCGGGAACACCACCGCTGCAATCGGAAAGGGGTTCGCAATCGGTTCCGCAGCGTTAACCGCTATCATTCTTTTTACCTCATTTAAAGAACATACCGGCGTCGATATCGTCGATATTACGAATATCCCCGTTCTGACCGGTATCCTACTGGGTGTTGCAGTACCGTTCCTCTTTTCCGCAATGGCGATGTCTGCAGTCGGTAAAGCCGCCTACAAGATGATAGAAGAAGTACGCAGTCAGTTTAGAAACAAACCCGGTATTTTGGACAATACCGAAAAGCCGGATTATAAGCGCTGTGTCGATATCAGCACACAGGCGGCCATCCGCGAAATGGTTATCCCCGGTCTTGTTGCTATTATCACACCGATTTTAGTCGGCTTCCTCGGCGGCCCGGCGATGCTTATCGGGTTATTAACCGGCGTTACCGGCTCCGGCGTTGTGCTCGCCATCTTTATGGCAAATTCGGGCGGTGCATGGGATAACGCAAAGAAAATGATTGAATCGGGCAACGGTGCAGGCAAAGGTTCCGAAGCGCACAAGGCCGCCGTTGTCGGTGATACCGTCGGCGATCCCTTCAAGGATACCGCCGGTCCCTCAATCAACATTTTGATAAAGCTTATGTCGATGGTTTCCTTGGTTATCGCCCCGATGCTTAAAACCTTCTGGGGTTTATAAAAAGCGGAGCCAAGCTTTAATACCCTTTGTTACGACGCAGAGCGTTCGTCAAAACTATACATCCGTGT
>CAJPTT010000096.1 GCA_905373565.1 uncultured Treponema sp.
CTCCTTCTTCGCCGAAAAAGAACATATCGCGCAATTTCGTGTCGGTGTTGATCAACTGCAAAAGGGCAATCGCTTTATCGGGATGCTTACTGTTGACGGAGACGCTGTTGATGGAACCCTGTACGGTGTTGTTCATCAGTATGGTCGGGCAGAATCGGGAAACGACCGCTTCGCAGTTGCGCTGCGGGCCCCATATTGTTTTTGCTGCTAACGGCCAGCCCCATGCGATACCGCAAATGGTTCCGGGAGCAGGCACTTCGCGAGCGGTAAATGAATCCTTGTTGATAATACCGTTCTGATACATCTTGCGGATAACGGCTACCTGATCGCGGATATCCTGCGCTTCAAAAAGGTTCTGCACTTTGCCGGATTTATCGTCGTAACGGACACCGACCCCGATTGATCCGAGCCCGATATTGTCATAGAGCGAGAATATCTGATAAACGCCGGCATTGTACAATGGGAAGCTCGGTTTCTTTTCGCCCTGTGTGATTTTTTCAAGCGCCGGATAGGCGTCTGCCAATGAATTGATTTTTTCGTAATCGGTGATGCCGTACTTATCAAGCATTGCCTTATCCCATACGAAATATTGCGTCATCGAAGAATCTTTGTAAGTAGGAACGCCGTAGAGCTTCCCGTTCACCGTACAGGCTTTAAAATAGGCTGCAGGGATAAGCTTTTTCAGCGCAGGAGCCTTATCGACATATTGGCGAATATCCATCAAAGCGCCGATGGTAATGTCGTTTAAAAAGGTTCCGTCATTTCCGAAAATAATATCAAACGGTTCATTCGATGTGATAATGATGTTACGGCGGGTATCCCAATCACCCCAGCCGATTACTTCAACATCAACCTTTGCACCGATTTTCGGTTCGATGTATGCGTTTACCTTTTGAACCCATGCGTTATAGTTCTTAGGCATACCGCTTCCGACGGTTACCCACTTTAACGTAGGCGTTCCGCCTGCATTGGCAGTATCTTGTCCTCCCCCTGCGAACAGCGCCGATACGGCCGCTGCCGCACATAAAATAGCCGTAAATAATTTTTTTTGCATATTATTCCTCCTATGCAAACGATGGAGCACCTGCTCATTCCGAAGCCGGATTAACCGGTACTCACTTTTATATATCGAACACTGTTTATCAATGTTCACCAAAGGGATAATTCCCGTCATGGCCGTACTTCGTATCTATGCCTAGCCTTTCACTGCTCCGATCGTTAAACCGGAAATAAAGTATTTTTGGAAAAACGGATAGGCGCATGCAATCGGTATAATGACGATAACCGCAATCGCCATCCGCACGCCGTTCGTCGGCATATTCGCAATGTACTGCTGCAGCGACAAGCCCGCCGTCGGATTATTCGCAAGATAGTCGATATCGGCTTGCAGTTTCATCAGCATCGTCTGGAGCGGGATCAGTTTTGGATTGCTGATATAGAGCGAGGCCTGATACCAGTCGTTCCAGTACCCGAAGCTGGAAAAAAGCGCCATCGTCGCAATAACCGGCGCGGAAAGCGGCAGTACGATTTTTCCGTAAATGCGGAGCTGGCTTGCGCCATCAATACGCGCCGATTCGATAACCGATTCGGGGATCGTCGATTTAAAAAAAGAACGGCAAATAATAATATTAAACGAGCTGAGCAACAGCGGTAAAATCATCGCCCAAATAGTATCGCGCAAATGAAGGATATTGATATTAACGACGAACGAAGCGACCATACCACCTGAAAAAATCATCGGGATGAATATCATATAGGTAAGAAAACCTTTCATCTTATACTGCGGACGGGAAAGCACGTAACCCATCGATGTTGTCAGCATAACGCTAATCAATGTTCCGATAACCGTATTTGCCAACGATATGCCGAGCGATTGCAGCATCATATCCCGTTCATTCCATAAAAACCGGTACGCTTCCACCGAAAATTTTTTCGGAATGAGATGATACCCATAAAGGCGGATTGTTTCTTCATTGGAAATTGAAATCATAAATACAAGGACAAACGGAACGATTGCCGTTAATGCAAGCGCTAAAAAGATAACGTTAAAAATGAAATTTGCAGGTTTTGATATTCTATTGGTCATTTACGCATTTCCACCTCTCTCAAATCATTATGAGGAGCCGCTGAAAACCGATATATTTACAAGCGGTTTCCCGATATGCAGGATGCACTGCATGTCTTTCTTTATTCGGTCGGCCGATACAGCCGCACGGCATCGTCAAGTTCTATTTTAATGACGGTCATATCGCTTGCGCAATCATCTTCCGCTAAAAATATCCACGTCAAACCGGGAATATCGAACCACGGCGCTCCGCCGTAGCGATCCCAGCGGAGCGTTTTACCGTTGTGCAAACACGAAACGGATTTGATCTGCGAACACAAGCCTTTGATGCAGACCCCTTCGGACGGTACACCGGGAATAAATAGGTACAGCGTTTTCTTGTCCTTTGACAGCGTACTGGCGCCTGCAAAGTGTTCGGATGGAAGACCCGCTTCCGTACCGTATACCGCTTCGACATTGCGCTTGACAAACGCGCCGAGTCCTTTGAGGATAGCGACTTGCCGTTCATCGATTGTACCGTCTTCGCGCGGCCCGATGTCCAACAGCAAATTTCCGCCCATCGAAATACAGTCGGTAAAAATGCGGAGTATCTGCGGTAACGATTTATAATGGTTATCACTGCCTTGATACCCCCACGAATCGTTAATCGTCATACAGCATTCCCACGCGCCGCGGGGCGGAATAACCGGTAAGCCTTGTTCGGGGGTGGCGTAATCACCGTAGCCTCGCAGCCGTGAATTGATGATCATATCTTTTTGAAAAGAAAGCAGATAGTTCTTAAATTCGGGCAAGCCCCATTGCGCCGCGCTCCGTTCCCAATCACCGTCAAACCATAAAAGGTCGATTTTTCCGTAGTTTTGCAGCAACTCTGCAAGCTGATTGCGGTCAAACTGCAAGAACCGCTGCCAGCGTTCAGGGTCTTCTTTCCCGTCCAAGGGACTGCAAAAGGGGTTGGACTTTTCGGGATGCTCTGGTATGACGCCGTCCTGATACACGCTCGGATAGTCGGGATGCGACCAGTCGATAAGCGAGTAATATAGGCCGATACGGATGTCTTTTTTCCGGAAAGCGTCCGTATATTCTTTAATAATATCCCGCGCGGCCGGCGTCCGCTTTATGATATTTAAATCGGAATAGGCCGTATTGAACAAGGCGACGCCGTCATGATGCTTCGTAGTCAACACCGCGTACCGCGCGCCCATATCGCAGGCAAGCTCTGCCCAATAGTTCATATCCAGCTTTGAGGCGGTAAACCCGTCAAGCTGCTTCATATAATCGTCATATGAAATATTTCCGTTATAAAACGACCATGATTCGCCGACTCCTTTTACCGCATAAATGCCGTAGTGAATAAACAATCCGAGCTTCGCATTTAAAAACCAATCCTGCATCTTCCTCTTTTTCCCCCTCGCCTCTGATATACCCGGAACGGGTGTATGCCGGAGAGCCGTTTACTACGCATCCAGCGCTTCCCGCAAAACCTGTGTTAGTGTATGGGTTTTATCCAAGCCGTATTCCCAAAACATAATCCCGGCAAGTCCCTCTTTTTTGAGGAAAGCCGCTTTTGCACGACAGGAGGCTTCATCGTCATAGCTTAAAAATGTGTTGCCGTTAAACAACCACGGCGCTTGTACCGTCTCGTCAAAAAAGCGGGTGTATCCGTTTTTATTGATGTACGATTCGACAAGCGTATCGAAACCGGGGCCGTAGTCGCCGATTGTTTCGGCTTGCTGATGCAGCCCGTTGTTGGCATTGGGTACGCCCTTCCAAATGCGGGAATAGAATGCCGCGCCGACAACAAGTTTTTCAGATGGAACTCCGGCCGCCTTAAAGCTCAGCACGGAAGATTCCATACTGAGCGGCGACGGATCCTGTGCATCGGTAAAGAGGTTGGTATGATGCCCCGTCTCGTGCCGGTATCCGCCTCTCATGTCATAGGTCATAAGCTGGACATAGTCCAGATATTTTTGCACTTCGGCCATCTGCGTATGTTCAATAAAGTAGTCGCCTGCTCCGGCTGCAATCGTCAGCATCTTGCGTTCGCCTTGCATTGCATCCAACGCAGCGCGGCAGCTTTGCAGTAGTTTGGTAAAGGTGAATTTATCGTCGGGACTTGCGGCAATGCCTGCCGTGTCGATACAAGGATATTCCCAATCAATATCCAACCCATCCAGCGCATAGCGCTCCAATAATGCCGCGGAGGTTTCGGCAAAAAGACGCCGCCCTTCTTCGGTTGCCGCCGCTTCCGAAAAGCCTCCCGCCGTCCATCCGCCGACCGACAGCACCAGCTTGCACTGCGGATTGATGCGGCGTACCCGCTGCAATTCTTTTTCAAAGCCGTCGGGCGCCTTGTAAATAACACGGTCGCTTTCTACCGCAGCGAACGCAATATTGATAACATCTAAAGCCTGTATATCGTTTTCGATCAAAAGCGGAAAATCTCTTCCGCTCACATATCCGATTAATTTTTTTCTCATACTTCCCTGATTTTGGTTTTCCTGTCAGGGAATTGACTGCCTTGTTAATTCCCTGACGCAGAGGGGGCTGGCTCAAAAGTCGGTTGCTTTTTTGCCCCCCCCTCCGGTATCTATGTTATACCTGCCGATTAATGTGCAGACGACTGATACCGTTTATAGGCAGCGTTGTATATTTCCAGATACTTTTCAAGCCCAACGTTTTTCAGAGACTTGAGGTAAGAATCCCATTCGGCGTCAACATCACCGTCACCGACACACCACTTTGCTTTTTGTTCGTTGATAATTTTAGAAATATCGGTAGACAGTGTGGAAAGCTCGCTTACCTCTTCCTGTGTAAAATTCATCAGGGGGAGCGGTTTCATTAAGTACGGACGGTACATTTGATAACGAGCCAATTCTTTCCGGTCTTCTTCCGTTTCAATTAAATATTGATCGCGGACTGCCTGTGAAAGGTCTTTAGCAACGTAGGGGCCGGGCGCCATAGAAGGCTTGCCGCTCTCGTTCGGCAGTATTTCAAACTTTCCGTTTCCCAAATCTTTCAGATAAACACCGCTTGCAAGTTTTAACGAGGTAATCGGCTCATAGAAGGAGTCTATGAATTTCATCGCCGCTTCGGGATTTTTACAGGCAGTAGTGATCAATCCGCGCCCTTTATCGATGGAGAAATCTTCCGCCCCCCATTGCCTGCCGGCGGGACCTTCCAGCGGAGCAATCGTAATGTATTCGACCTTTGCCGAAGTAACGGGGCCGTTGGTTAAGTACGCGCCGACGTTTCCGCCGTCAATTTTTGCAAGGTATTGATTATGATCATGAGTAAACACTTCTTTATCGATTAAGCCTTCGCGGTACATGGAGGCAAACCATTTGATATATGCTTTATAACCTTCCTCTGCAGGAGCACATACAATGCCGTTATCTTTTACCATAACAGGATCCCAGTCGGTGGTAACGCCCCATGCGCCGGAGAAGTCGGCATCCCCGTTCCACACATGATATGGAGGAACCGGCTCAAAAGTAAAGCCTTTTTCATCTTTTTTACCGTTCCTGTTCGGGTCTTCCGTTACAAAACGGCGCATCAAGGCTGTAAAATCCTCTACGGTTTTAATGGATGCAGGATCGACGCCCAATTTATCGCACCATGCTTTATTGATATTCAAGGTCGTAGTCATTACCGGATCCGCCCGGGAATTGATTGCCGGCAGTACATAGATATGACCGTCGGGCATGGTAACCGCTTTGCGGATTTCAGGATTGGCGTCAAAAATTTTTTTGACATAGGGAGCATGGCCGCCGTCGATTAGATCTTCCAAAGGCCGGATAATACCTTTCGAGGCATATGAAATAACCTTAAGTGTGCTCAACCCTGAAAAAATCATGTCGGGCAAGTCCTGAGAAGACAGAATTAAGCCGAGCTTTTCATCGGCTCCGTCCCCGCTAACCGTTGTCCATGTAACGGATATCTTGTTTTGTTCAGCAATCTCTTTCAGAATGGGAAAATCGTTCCATTCTCCGCCCCACGGATCCCCGTAACCGACTGCAGTAAAAGCGGTTACTCCTTCCGCCGTTTTTGCCGTTTTAGCATCCTTACCGCCGCATCCTGCGTACATAAGAGCTAATCCTACCGCTAAAACCGAAAGAAATATCTTACCGTACTTCATACATTCCTCCTCTAAAAAGTCAAGTGAAAAAGCTTCACCTTTTTTATTGACTTTTCAAGCACATTCGCACTGAAATGAGAATGTGCAGTAGATATACAAGTTTGCAACGCAAACTTGAGCAGATAAAAGCCTGCGATATGTTAGACAGCTTTTATCTTACTTCCCTTTACCCCTTAACCGCGCCGATCAGCATCCCTTTGATAAAGTGCTTCTGAACAAACGGATACATAGCCAATACCGGCAGCGATGATACGATAATAACGCCATACTTTATCATCTCGGCAAGTTGCCGCTGTTCTTCGGCGCGCGCCATAGTCATACTGCTGATTGTAGAAACATTCCGCGACTGAATAAGCACTTCCCGCAATACCACCTGCAGCGGCATTTTACTGTTGTCGGAAATATACACAAGGGCGCTAAAGTAGGCGTTCCAGTGTCCGACCGCATGAATGAGCAGCATAACCGCAATAATCGGTTTGGAAATGGGCAATACGATTTTGAAAAAATACGTGAAATAATCGCTTCCTTCCACTACTGCCGCTTCATAGAGTTCATTTGGAATACTGACCTGAAAAAATGTCCGCGCGACAATCAAATTATATACGCTTACGGCGCCCGGCAACACCAACGCCCACACGGTATTATACATACCGAGCGATTTAATAAGCAGAAAGGACGGTATTAAACCGCCGCCGAAGAACATGGTAAACGTAAAAAGGAGCATTAAAAATTTTGAGCCCGCCAATTCTTTACGGGAAAACGCAAACGCGGCGGGAATCGTTGCGGCGAGGTTTATAAAGGTTCCAATGCACATGTATAAAACACTGTTGGCATAGCCCGTCCAAATTTTTGAAAACTTAAAAATCTCCCGATAGCCTTTTATGTTAAATCCTTTGATATAAAAGGAAACGCTACCGGCAGCAACTTCGTTCGGATCGCTGAATGAGGCGATAACAATAAAATACAGCGGGTAGAGTACAATACCGAGCAGCAACAGCAAGGCGGTATAATTGATAATATCGAATGTTTTATCGGCAGCCGTTTGCCGTGCGAATTCCCGTCCGAAAAGATATTTCATAGCGTACCCCGTTTACCAAATTGAGCTTTGCCCGAATCTCCGCGCAATTTTATTCACCGTCAACAATAAAACGCAGTTAATCACGGAATTGAAAAGCCCCACCGCAGTCGAAAATCCGTATTCTCCTGAAATAAGACCTACTTTATATACATACGTCGGAATAATTTCCGAAACGCTCGCGTTTAAAGGATTCTGCATCAAGAAAGCCTTTTCAAACCCAATTCCCATGATGGAACCGGCGCTCAAAATAAAGGTGATAACAATGGTCGGCGCTATCGAAGGCAAATCGATATAGATGATGCGCTGCAGCTTTGTTGCACCGTCGATAATCGCCGCTTCATACAGCACCGGATCGACACCGGAAAGCGCCGCAATGTAGATAATGGCGCTCCAGCCCATGCCCTGCCAAATACCCGACCACACATAGATATGCCGCCAATACCGCGCAGAGCCCATAAACAAAACGGATTCTTTCCCTATCATCTTTAAAAACTGATTGACGAAACCGGTTTCCGCAAATACGATATTGATAATCCCCACTAAAACGACCGTGGAAATAAAGTACGGCGCGTAAGTAACCGTCTGAACCGTTTTTTTAAAGCCCAGACTTCGCACTTGGTTAAGTCCCAACGCCAGCA
>CAJPTT010000097.1 GCA_905373565.1 uncultured Treponema sp.
TAATTCAGCGCCGCTTCGGGGTTTTCCGAATCCTCATTGTACAGCTTTTTGTACATTTTACAGGCGCGCGCTTCGTCGCCGGTTGTTGCAAGGCTATAGGCATACGCCTTTGCAATCAGCACATTTCCGGGCGCTTCTTTATACTGCCGTTCGAGGATGGGTTTTGCCTTTCTCCAATCGCCTTGCAGTCCATATACCCGCGCTAAATTATAGTCCACCGCGTTTCTATGCGCAGGATCCTTTGCCGCTTTTAGATAGAATTCCACCGCTTTATCGTACTTGGATACTTCGGTATAGGCTTGGGCGATTTCAAAATAGGTCTTCGCGGTTTCGGAATCAACACTGCCCTTTGCAAACAAACCTGCAAAGGTTATAAAAAAAAGCAATAAAAACAGTATTCGTTTTTTCATAACACACTCCGCATTATGGATAATGTCCGATCGGCGGTATAGCAATTACTTATTTTGGAGCACGACATTCTCAATCGCTCTCAACTGATGACGGTAAAGACCCGCGATGGTCGCGCCGTAATCCGCAATAAGCTGAATCATATTCCGCGGATGTTCGGTTTCGTCAATCCCATTAATTCTATCGCCGGCATCTCCTAACCCGGGCAAGATATAGGCAGCGGAATTCAATGCCGGATCCATCCACAACGTATATACCGTACAGTTCTTTAAGGCGCGGGCGGCACACAGAGCGCCTTTGAGTGACGAAATGACATGGAAGCAGCTGATTGATTTCGGTTTCACTCCTTGCCGTTCAAGGTATTTGACAACGGTAATCAAACTGCCGCCGGTTGCATTCATCGGATCTGAGAAAATAAGATCTTTTCCGTTCAAGTCGTCCAAATTAAAATACGACATATCCAAATTGAGCACATACTGCATATCATCGACTTTTTTTGTATCATCCCGTTTAATCTTGAACAACGCGAACGGGGTTACATAGCCGTGTGAGGAATATTCTTCAATCTCTTTGGAGATAATCATTGACGGGAGCAATGCTCCGCGCAGCATAACGCACATCACGGTGTTTTCAATTTTATGGTCGATGTCGCTGATCTTATGTACGGCGTAGTTTTGTACCGGCACGGTAACCGGCGTTTTGGAAATAAGGTAGTTTTTGCTGTCTTCGTGCCTCCCGCTATAGGCAAGTTTGAACAGCATTTCAAAAGCGCGTTGAGTATAGTAGATGAACTCGTTGTGGCCGGTTTCGCTGCTGCGCAGTTTTGCCATAACACGGGAAGCTTCCGCATGGCTTGCAAAATCGGTAATGAACGAATACACCTTGAGTTGAGGCACTTCTTTGCAGATTTCCTGCAAAATCTTTCCCATTTTATCATAGAGTGCAATAATTTCCTTTTCTGCAGCTTCTTTATCCTTTGTATCTTCGGCAGCATCGAGCCGTGTAAATTGCTCCATCGCCTTATTATACAGCTCATCCAATTTTTTGAGGTATGCATTATCCTTCGACGTTAAATACCCCTGTAGTGATTCCGCTTCCATAATAACTTGTCTCATATCAAACTCCTCTATTAAATTAAATACATAAACACGGCCACCTTTTAAGGTACTCGTGTTCACAAAAAAAAACGCCCTTAAAAAAGAGCGTCTTAAAAATTCAATAATAACATAACAATCGGCTGCAAAAGGAGAATCGGCAAGAGATTGAAGCCTCTTGTGCCTCTTTCAAATTAGAACGTACATTCAACATCGTATTACAGCTATGTCTCATCATTTGCGCAGCATTCTAATAGAATGAGAGCAATTGTGCAAGCCGTTCCCGGCCGATTATCTTCATAAAACCGGCAAGGCGCGGACCTTGGTCTTTTCCGATCAGCGCTTGATAGACGGCGGTAAACAGCGCTTTCGGTTCGATTTCGCACGCATGAGCTACATCATACAGCGCAGTTGAAAAAGCCTTTTCATCAAGCGCATCCATTTGCGGTAACAGCTCATCGCGGATTTTGCAGAGCGCAGCGGTTTCGGCTGCGGGAAGTTCCGCCTTACCGCCGTCGGTACGCAGTGCAAACCGGAAATCTTCCGGCGCACATTCGGTGATCCAATACCATGCGCACTTCGCCCGCGCTTCAAAACGCTCCCGCTGTTCTTCCTTCATATCCGGCAAAAGCTTCATTACTGCTTTAATGTCTCCCGCATTGATCTGCAACAGGTTACAGAGGTGTCTGAACGGAATTTGATAGGCTATGCAGGATGGCATCCCTTCAACCTGTGAAAGTTCATAGATGCGGTGTTCCTTCGCATACACCTCATCGTTTTTAGCCTTATCGACACCCCATGCGATACGCTCAGTTTTATCGTAGTCCTCATAGGTTTTGATAACGTCCAAGTCGAAGCTGATGGAAAACTCCGTGTTCGGCCTCGTTCCGGCAAACAAGTACCGCGCAATTTCAGGCTGATACACGTTCAAGACATCGGACAAGCTGATAACCTTTCCTTTTGATGATGACATTTTTCCCGGCAAACCTTTGATTCCGATAAAATCGTAGCGGAAGCTGACGGGGGCCGGCCAGTTATAGATTTCGTCCGCGACAAGCCGTGCCGTGTCGAAAGAACCGCCTTGGCTGTGATGGTCTTTTCCGGCAGGTTCAAAAACCGTTTTTTCAAACTGCCAGCGCATCGGCCAGTCAACTCTCCAGCCGAGTTTTAATTCCTTTGAGGTGCGTAAGTCGGCCTTTTCCTGATGACCGCAGCTTGTGCAGCGGTATTCCAATCCGTATTCGCCGTCGTAAGAAACGATCTCGGTAGTGTCTTTACTGCAGTTGCAGCAAAAAGCCGCAGCGGGCCAATATTCTTCCGTTGCAGGAATTTTATGCTCATCATCGCGGTAGCGGTTTAAACAGTCCTTTATTTTGTCGCGGTTTTGCAGCGCTTTTTTCATGCCTTCGGCATACATGCCGCTACGGTACCGTTCAGCCTGATATAAAAATTCGGGATGAATACCGACTTTCGGCAACACCTGCTCTACATCCGTTTCGTGATGGCGCGCGTAAGAGGCATCACGGCCGGTTGTGTCGGGCACCATGGTGATGGGATACCGCAGATAGTTTTGCAGCGTTTCTTTTCCGGGCATATTCTCGGGCACTTTGCGGAACACATCGTAATCGTCCCACGAATAAATAAAACGCACCTTTTTACCGCGGTCGCGCAGTGCCCGTACAACCAAATCGACCGAGATAATTTCGCGGAAGTTGCCGATGTGAACGGTTCCCGACGGCGTAATTCCCGAGGCGCACGTATAAGATTCCAAATCACCGCGCTCGCGTATAATCTTCTCTGCGGTTTGATCCGCCCAATGTACTAATTTCCGATTGTTTTGTTCTTTACTCATATCATCCCTGTGTTGAACTCAAACGTCCCTGTCAATTAGGCTCGAAAGGTTGTGTTTTAGTGATTGTTCGAAAAATATTGCGGAATTGTATACTGCGCGGTCGATTGTGTCAACGAATTGCGGACAAGCCTACATGATAACGGTTTATTTATCCAAAAACTCGATAATACGCTGCGCTACCGGTTCACGCTCGACATCATCGGTAACGATATGACTGCTTTCTTCCAAAATGACATACTCATTCGGCGCTTTGAGCAGCCGGTCGATAAGTTCTTTTTCCTTAAACGGTACCGACTGATCCGATTTTGATAAAACCGTTATCACCTTTGACCGGATATTCGGAAGCTGCTGAATCGCCATCTTCTGCAACTTATACAAGTCCGCCGCCTTGCCGACGTAATCATAGTTGCAATAGTCCTTGACGCAATCATAATATTCGGGTTCTTTATAAAACGTTTTCCCTTCAGTCGGAATGGTCTGTATAAAATATTTTAAGTACGGTGTCAGCTTGATCCGCGAATCGGCGGCCATAAAGGCGGGCGCACAAAGGAATATTTTTTCAGGCTGAAATTTTGCCGCAAGGAGCGCAGTCAGCACACCTCCCATCGAAAGACCGCCGACATATACCGTCTGATATGCTTCGGATAAATCAAGGTACTCATCATATACGCGCCGCAGCCAATCCTTCCACGAACTTGCGATAAAGTCCTCTTTGTTTGTTCCATGCCCCGGCAGACGCGGGATCGATACGGTGTATCCCGCTTTATGCAGTTGCGTACCGAGCCACAGCATTTCCCGCGGAGAGCCCGTATACCCGTGTATCAACAAAATAGCTTTATCCCCGCCCTGAAAAAAGTGAGGTTTGGTGAACCGATTTATTTTTGCCGGATCATTATTGTAGAACATCTGAGGCTCCTCTCATTTTATACATAGACAAACAATACTCCGTTCCATATTTTTTGTAAATATACGACACATCCTTGGGAATAGGAGGCGCCGAGTGAAATTCGGATTTTTATAACCGCTCTTAAAATCTTGAAGAAACGCACAAATATTAATAATGAAATCTTGAAGAAACGCACAAATATTGTGTAATAAATCTTGAAGAAACGCACAAATACTATGTAATAAATCTTGAAGAAATGCACAATATTCGGTAATATATTAGCATATGGTTTTTAAAAGAAAGGTTTATGATCGACTTTTGGATTGGAAAAAGCATTATGCAGATCATTGTGCGGTATTGCTTGAAGGGGCACGGCGGGTCGGGAAGTCAACCATTGCGGAGACTTTTGCCAAAAATGAATACAAATCATATCTTCTTATTGATTTCTCAAAAAGTGCGGATAATATCGTAAAATGCTTTGATGACATAGGGAATCTCACTCTGTTTTTTTTAAGGTTGCAGGCAGAAACGGGCATAACACTGTATGAACATGAATCCCTTATTATATTTGATGAGATTCAGCTTTTCCCGAAAGCACGTCAGGCAATCAAGCATCTTGTTCATGATGGGCGCTATCATTATCTGGAAACAGGTTCGCTGATTTCAATCAAGAAAAATGTTAAAGATATTCTAATCCCATCGGAAGAAATGAAAATTCAGGTTTATCCGATGGACTATGAGGAGTTTTGCGGAGCTGTAGGATACAACTACTCATTGTTACGGCAGATTTATGAAACGGGACGAGCAATCGGGCAAGCGACGAATAGAAAATTGATGCGGGATTTCAGACTGTATATGGCAGTCGGCGGTATGCCGCAGGCAGTAGAGGCATATATCCGCGGAGAAAATTTTACCGGGATTGATCAAGTAAAACGCCAAATTATTGCGTTATACGAAGATGATTTTAGAAAGCTCGATCCGTCGGGAAGGATATCGGCAATGTATCATGCCATACCTGCACAGCTTTCGAAGGGAACGCGAAAATATAGAGCGTCATCGGCCATAGGGAAAAGAAATAATACAAAATCCGAAGATCTTCTCTATGAACTCATTGATTCGAAAACCGTACTGCCATGTTATAATTCGGCTAATCCCAGAGTAAGCCTTGCCGACACGAAAAACTTTGATAGCTACAAACTCTATCTCTCGGACACGGGCTTGTTTATCACCTTGATGTTTATTGATAAGCCTGCGGTAGAAAACGAACTCTATAAAAAGCTGCTTTCGGATAAACTGCCTGCCAATTTGGGATATCTTTATGAAAATGCAGTTGCGCAAATGATTACTGCGATAGGTCGTGAACTGTACTATCACACATGGGAAAAGGCAGGAAGTACCCATTACTACGAAGTTGATTTTTTGATTTCAGATAATAGTAAAATTTCAGTATTTGAAGTAAAGTCGTCCGGAACGGGAAAGCACGAATCAATCGGTGCATTTGCAAGAAAGTTCTCGGCGAATATCGGCGCTCTGTATGTATTGTCTCAAAAAGATGTGAGTACGGAAGGAGCCTTGCAAAAGAAGCCGGTATATTTGACACCGTTTCTGCTTCCTTAAAATGCAACAGGCGAACAAATCGCAGATGCGTTGTGTATTTTCAAAAGTCCTTGACATTTATTATTCAAAATAGTATAGTCGTTCCGTTCAATTGGATAAATGGCTAAAAGCTGCTTATCCGGTATTCTTTAAGAGTTTTCCGGTGCCGTAAAGCCTTTTTAAGGCAGGTTTCCGCGTTAATGCTGTTAAAAGCATTAAGGGGTTTGCCCTATTACTCTGCAGGATGCCAAACCAGTCATCGGAATGGATTCTGATGATGATCAGGTGGATCCGAATAAGGCTTGTCGAATTGCTATGACAGGCTTGTGCAACACGTCTTTTGTAACGGTATTTACTGTCTGATTGTCCTTCATTCTATTCTTTTCTGTATTTGGTATCCGATTTGTAACATTTTTTTCATTTCGATATGAAAATGGTCTCGCTGTTTGATGGGCGGGGTTTTGTTAGTTGCCTATTGTCTGTTAGGAGGATTTACATGGCAAAGGAAAAGTTCGAGAGAACAAAAGTTCACATGAATGTTGGTACCATCGGTCACGTTGACCATGGTAAGACAACTCTTTCGGCAGCGATCACTACTCATTGTGCAAAGAAGTATGGTGATAAGCTTCTTAAATATGATGAGATTGATAATGCACCGGAGGAAAAGGCTCGCGGTATTACTATTAATACTCGTCACTTGGAGTATCAGTCCGACAAGCGCCACTATGCGCACATTGACTGTCCCGGACACGCTGACTATGTTAAGAACATGATCACCGGTGCCGCTCAGATGGACGGTGCAATTCTTGTTGTTTCGGCTCCGGACTCGGTTATGCCTCAGACCAAAGAGCATATCCTACTTGCTCGTCAGGTTGGTGTTCCTTCTATTATTGTTTTCCTTAATAAGGTTGACCTTGTTGACGATCCCGAGCTTATCGAATTGGTAGAGGAAGAAGTTCGCGAAACTCTCGAATCTTACGGCTTCCCTCGCGATACGCCGATTATCAAAGGTTCCGCATTTAAGGCGTTGGCTGACGGTGCTTCCGTTGAAGATACCGCTTGTATCGATGAATTACTGAATACTATGGATAGCTACTTCGCTGATCCTGTTCGTGATGATGCGAAGCCCTTCTTGATGCCGATTGAAGATATCTTCACGATTTCCGGACGCGGTACTGTTGTTACCGGACGTATCGAACGCGGTGTTATCAATCTTAACGAAGAAGTTGAGATTGTCGGTATTAAGCCGACGAAGAAAACCGTTGTTACCGGTATCGAAATGTTTAATAAGCTGCTCGAGCAGGGTATAGCCGGTGATAACGTTGGTCTTCTGCTTCGCGGTGTTGATAAGAAAGAAGTTGAAAGAGGTCAGGTTTTGGCTAAGCCGGGCTCAATTCAGCCGCACACTAAATTTGAAGCACAGATTTACGTTCTTTCGAAGGATGAAGGCGGTCGTCACAGCCCGTTCTTCTCGGGTTATCGTCCGCAGTTCTATTTCAGAACGACCGATATTACCGGAACCGTTACGCTTCCTGACGGAGTTGATATGGTTAAGCCGGGTGATAATACTAAGATTATCGGCGAGCTGATCCATCCTATTGCTATGGATAAGGGATTGAAGCTTGCTATTCGTGAAGGCGGCCGGACTATCGCCTCCGGACAGGTTACGGAGATTTTAGCGTAATAAAAAACAAGGCGGTCGGGTAGGCGCTATTCGGCCGCTTGTTTTTGTACGGAGGAAATATGGCTAAGGAAAAGATTCGCGTTAAACTTCGCGGATTTGATGTTGAGTTGGTTGATCAAAGTTCTAAAGCGATTGTGCAAGCTGTGCAGAGAGTTGGGGCGAAGGTGTTGGGGCCGGTGCCGCTTCCTACACGTGTGAACAAGTTTACCGTGCTTCGTTCTCCGCACGTAAATAAAAAGTCGCGCGAGCAGTTTGAAATGCGGACGCACAAACGGTTGATCGATATTATTGAACCTTCTGCGGATGTAATGAATGCTTTAATGGCATTGGAACTTTCGGCGGGGGTTGATGTAGAAATTAAACAATAAAAGAACGGTA
>CAJPTT010000098.1 GCA_905373565.1 uncultured Treponema sp.
AAAACAAAGGGGCCGTTCAACCGGAGTTGAATCGCTTCGCGCTTCAAAGGGTCTCACAGCCTCTTTGTTTTGCGCTTTTTATCTGCTCTGCATGATGTGTTTACCTTGCGCCTTTGAAAAAATTTCGTCGCCGTTGACAAGGTTTTTATTGCGGTCATAATAAACAGGTATGAAAAAATTCTTTTTTGTCGCAGCGTTCACGTGCTGTATGTTTTCCGCTTGTAAAAATGCCGAAGATTCGATTGCCGTTATTTGGACGGATCGTACCGAATTCATTGCCTATTGCGAAGCTTTTAATAGTGCTCAAAGCCGTTATAAAATTACCGTCAGTTATAGGGAGAATCCCTCGGATGCGTTGATGGATGATTCCGAACAGCCCGATATTGTCATCGGGTCGTGGCTAAGAGGTGATGCTGCAAGGGTAAAATTCAGCAAATTGGACGGGTTGCTTTCCAGTCAAAAAATAGACCCGGCTATCTTTTACCCATTATTATTTGAATTGGGTAATATCAACGGTGCACAGTACCTTTTGCCCGTAAGCTTTAATTTACCGACCGTTATCTTTTCCGCATCGCAAAAAAATTTAGTAAAGACAAATTTTACGCTTTCGCTTGAAGAAATGCGGGAACTTTCAATCACTTATAATACAAAGAGCGGATCTGAATATACTAAGATGGGATTTTCTCCCCGATGGGATACCGATTTTCTCTATATTAGTGCCCAAGGGCTTGATGTGTCTTTTGAAGAAACAAAGAATTTTTTTTCATGGAACGATAAGCCCCTGCAAGAATTAATCACCTATACACGCCGCTGGTCGGAGGAGGTTAATACGACTGCTGCGACCGAGGATGAATTTAAATTCAAATATCTTTATGACCCACCGTATACTCTTATCACAAACGGGCGCTGTCTGTTTTGGTATTTACCGAGCGATAAACTGTTTTCGTTAAATAACGAAAAGCTAAAATCACTTGATTATCGATGGATGAACTATAACGGCAAAACCCCTCTGCAGGACGACATTATCTATGCGGGAATTTATAAGAAAGCAAAAAATAAAGCCGCTGCACAAGCCTTTTTGCTTTGGTTTTTTAATGAAGAAAATCAAAAAAGCCTGCTTGCGCGTTCACAGACAGATAATATGATTGCTCTCTCTTTCGGATTGGCAGGAGGTTTTTCTTCCGTAAAGAATGTAACGGAAAATATCTTTCCCGTTTACTACCCCCTTTTGCTCAAGCATTTGCCGCAAACCGACGATTTTTCCGCCCCGCATATCTTACCCCATAACTGGGAACTGCTGAAAAAAGAGATTATCTTTCCTTATTTTAGGGATCAGACACGAACGCTTTCCGGCGATGAAAAGCCATTATCGCTCAATAGACGCATATCGGATTGGTATAAAAAGACCCGGTGATTCGGGCGGGACGTTTATCCTTGCGGAGGTTTTAATACCTCGATATTTTGCATCGGGGTGTGCCGACTTTTATCGGGAGCTTAGTAATGCACGCCGATTCCGATAAAGATCTCCGTAATCGATTCTCCATCGCGTTTTGCATATCCCTTGAGTCCGGAAAGATTTTTCAACTCCGTTAAATCGAAACCGAGGCTGGCTCTGACATAAATGCTCCGCATTTTTTCAGGATAGACGATAACTTCCATCCCCCCTGCATACCATCCGTCTGCAGGATGATAGTATCGCCCCGTTTTGCTATCATGTGCCAACGCAATATCGAGGAAGGGGACTAAGTGAACATCGCAATTGAAAAATCGCGTCCATGCAACACCGGTAATGGTTTGAAAGTCCAACGTAGCAACCCGAATGGGAATATCGAAGTTAAAGGTAAAGGCGGTATCCGTGTCAATCCGTTTGTTTAAGATGCCTCGGAGAGCTGATCCTGCTTGCGTGCTTGTAGTTCCGAACAGATGGTAAAAAAACTGCGTCCGACCATGTATGCCCACACGATTTATAAACGAATAGTATCCGGTTAAAGAAGTTTTAAAACCGGTGCTCATCTTATGTTTACTGTAAAATTGATAGGCATATGTATTGCCGACCGCGAAGGCAAGACCTTTCCTAAAATTAGCCTTCCAATTTACTCGCGAAAGAGAAAGCTCATGTCCCCAGTTGAATGACCATGTTTTAAGATCGTCTGCCTGTATACCGTCAAACGCCCAGTTTCCCGTAAGGCTCATGGACGGTGTCCATACGAGCGGGCCGAATTTTTTTACTTCGGTAATCATAATGGGAGAACGAAGATAAAAAGCCGTTTTAAAATAATATCGGTCGTCAGGATAGACATATCCCAGCCCGCTCGGCTGTGCCGTTTTGGTTTGAGCTTCAGGAGATCCGGAGCGCCGACCTTCTTCTTGAGAGGGTTCCGTCGTACCTGTGGTGGACAGTTGGCTTGATGCACGGTCGTTAATTGCCAATTCGGAGGAAAGCCCGAACGCCAACGACACATGCTTATTAAATTTGTGTGATGCCTCCAGTCCGGTACCGATATTTATTTTAGGGAATTTATCAAATGCATAGACTATCTGAAAGCTGTTGTCCCATAGCAGATTGAATATCCCCGCCTTAAACGGTAATGAAAAATCAATCGAAGATGATACAATCTGATTATCCGTTTCGGTTGAACGATATACCAGATCAGCCTTTAAAGGCTGCAATGTTCCCGCAAAATTGAAATCCTGTATTTTCATCTTTAATCGGAAGCCGCTGTTTGAATCAAAGGAAGGATAAGGCACTGCGATAAAATTCCATGTGTCGGTTATTGCAATCGTAAGTATAACAGGAATCACTGATTGATTGTCCGTGTCGCCGTATTCCCTATCGATTTTAACCGTCTGAATAATCCTGATATTTTTAAATTGTTGTTCAAGGTCGTCAAGGTAATGCTGCAACGCTTCTTCCGAAGCAAAAATACGATTGGTATCGATGGGAACAGCTTGTGAAAGCGGATATTTCCGTGTCAATCCTTTAATGTTGTAGTGGACGATTGTAATTCGATAGTTTTGTAAAGCAGGTACTTCGACAGCCGTATCGACTGGCGGTATCTCTGCAGGAGCATCACTAACAGCGAATTGAGGGGTTTCCGCTTCCTGTGCATAAAGAACCGCGGTAAGAAAGACGCATACACAAACTATGGCAGATCGTATCAAATATGTATATTTTTTTGATGTTTTATAACTGAACATATATGGCTACTATTTAACATATAACGGCTTGTTTAAGCAAGATATATTTTTTGGCTCTGGATAAAAAACGAAAAACGGACTATACTTTCGCCGTTATGAGAAAGCCGTTGTTTTGTATCCTCTGCCTATGTGCCGGTATAGGCTTTTTTGCTTGCAATCGAGCACCCGGAAAAAAGTATATTGCCTTTTATGCACTCCCCCCCGGCACCGTACAGGCGTTACAAACCGTGTTAAAAGACCGATTTAGCACTATAGAACAGCACTTTGAATGGAAAATTGTAGACACTGCGTTATCCGTTACGGAGTTTATGGAAAAAAATCCGCAAACGGAATTTGTGTTTTCGACGGATAACCGCAGTCTCTTTGAAGCTCGCCGTTTTTTTGCGTTACATTCCATCGAGCCGTTCCAAAATCTGCCGTCGACATTTTTAAACAATACTTTTGTCCGTGAGAATGCGGATAAATATTATGCATTTCCGTTACTAATCGACCCCGTTAAACTTGCCTGCAATAACGTTGTCGCTGAAAAACTCGGGCTTCACTCGTACATTATGCAGGAAGATTTTGAACGTCTGCATACACAGGCCGTGCAGTCATCGATATCGTTTCCCTTTGTATGCGCCGGCGGAGAAGATGAGCAGCTTTTTGCAATGGTTTCGGCAGTCGCATCGATGAACGGTTTGTCATTAAAGCCCACTGATTTTTCTGAGTTGGGAAATCAAGCGGATTTGCAGGCATCGTGCCCGCCGGCGTTAAAAACCGTTCTTGACACATTGGTTGAGTGGCGAAAACAAGGTTTTTTACACCCTGAATGGTTCCGGCTGATTGAAAGCGATATTGCCGTGTTTATGGAGTTTAACAGTACGGCGCTTGCTGCAATGCCGCTGTCAGCAAGCAGGCGGATAAAAAATGAGGTTCTACAGCGTTTTATTACGATGCAGATACCGCTGCCGCAGCTTTTAAGCAAAAAAAATATGTCGGCCGATACGGTCGTATGGGCGCAAGCTGTTCAAGATGAAAGTAAGCCGTTCCCCCAAGCGGATGAAATACGGGCGTTCCTCTATTTAAAGGAAACCGATGAAGCGTTAGCACGGGCAACAGGGCTTGCGCCGGCTTTTTCGGCAGCGCAAACGCAGGATGCCGAAGCGTCCTCCGGCCGATATTGGGTTGCATCTTCAAATACGGCGCTTCCGTCTTTCGGAAATATTGCCTGTACCACCGAAGCGGAAAAAACGGCACTCGCTGCTGCCATCCGCCGGTATCTGGAAGTAAACGGCGTAGGGTACTAAACCTGTTAACCGGTGTACGTCGAGCGGCGGCACGGATGCCGCTCGTATTAAGCAAAAGCAAGTTTGACGCCGGTCAAACTTGTGTTCAGCGAAGTACATGGACGTACTTCGCTGAACGAGCGACAACGCAGATACGCAGTCTATTTCAAAAGGTTTGGTAGGGAATAACCTCACGTATATATAGATACACAGTTAACTCGGCTGTGAATTTCCCGCCCGACACATAAAGGCGCGGATTATCTTTAATCAGCATTTCTCCGCTGACGGTCTTTGGCTTGTTTTTAATGTTTTTTCGCAGATATCCTCGAACGGCAGCGAGCGCCGCATCTCGGTAAGCCTGCCGTACACCGTCTATTTCCATCTTACGCTCCGCAGTACCGGAACCTTTGGCGGTAACATAATTGATACGGAGCCATTCCGTTCTGTGTAACGCGACTGCATCGGTAACGCGGTATTCCGCCCAACAATACAGATACGGATACTGTGCACGGAGCTCCGTAACGGATAAGCGGCTGTCGCTTGGAAGGATGGATTGGAGCGGTTTCAGCTCAAACTCTTCTGCAACCGTTCGCCGTTTATCAAAGGGAGTATAAGAAAACTTCCAGCCGTAGACCATTCCTTCCATTATCGTTTTTGATAATTCGATAAGCGTTTTTCGAGGCGGCAGGCGGGTACCTTGTGTGTCGTTATCCATGACACCCGGCTGAGGTTCAAGAAAAACCCAAACCGGTGCACGAATAATAAGCGATTCGCTTACATCCGATCCTGAATAACTATCTGCATACAGCAGAGGAGCAGTGCAGATCAAACAGGCGAAAAAACATATCTTACGGGATATCACGGCTTTGAATATCATGGTTTTATCGAATACGCCCCTGTGTAAAGCACACTACTTTTGCACCGGTGGTGCCGCAGGGTCAGTATTTGGTGCGGCTGTATTTGGTGCGGCTGTAGGAATTGGTGCCCCGGATTTTCCTTTTTCGAGAGAACCGAACACAGCATAGTTTTTCATTATTTCGAGAAACATGGCAAAGATATGCTTATCCTGTTCCAAATGGGCAAAGGATTCTTTATTCTTAGAGCTGACGGAAAGAGCTTTGATGTTTGTAATCAGTTCGGGAGCAGGAGCCTTTATATCTTCCAGTAAGTGTTCGGTAAAAGCATAGAGATCGGCATAAGCTTTGCTGCCGGTTTGCACGACTACCTTTGCCTGTATATTGGCAATTTCAACTATCTTTTGCAGCTGCTTTTTCATATCCTTACCTTTTTCAATCTCGGCAATGTAGCCCTGAATTTCGATGAGATTGCACTGTCCTTTAGGTTTAAAGAGCTGTTCAAAATTTTTTATTTTACCTAATAGCATTTCGCAGGAACGGTAAATTGCTGCATATTGACCTTCGACCTGTTTGTTTGCGAAAAAACCTTCGATTAGCAAAGATCTTAAGAAAGTTTTGTAGTGGGTTTCAAAATACATTTCGGTAAAAGCCTTTAACAACTGCATCGGTTTTACCCAGTCGAATGAAATAGTCGAAAGGTTTTGAATTGCATCGTTGATCGCATCATTATATCCGTCCAAGGGTTTCAGCTGTCCGCTCCCGAAGCATTTTTCTATTAAACCGGCAATATTAGTCTCTTTAGTAATCTTTAAAAGCCGTTTTGAATCAGCTTGAAAATTCTCGCTCATGCGGTCAATATATTCCTGCAGCGGTTTTGATTCGGAAACGGTTATTTTTTCTTCAAATTGGGGATCTTCTTTAATCAATTTCAGTATTATCGGTATCGTTGTCCGTTTTAATTGATTTGCAAGGATATTTTCTACGGTAAGCAGCGTTTTTTCCATCTTGCTTCCTATTTCATCAGTAAAATTATCTGTATTCCGTGCAAGGAAAATAACATTATTGATAACCGTCTGAGTGATGGCGACATGCCGTACAATAAATTGGAAATCCAGTAAATTTTTTATAACATCGTCGGCAAATACTTCTTCAAAACTATCTTGCGAAATTGAAGGCGCTGTTTTTGCGGTGAGCTGCAAGTTGTTGTTAAACCGGCTGAGGAAGGATGCATAGTCAAAATCGCATAGATCGGAGAGAAAAAAGAGTTTGATCAATTCCTGATCGCGGGCTTTAAAAGCAGGAGTCTGGAAAAGCTTCAGAAAATTCTTAAAATCGTGTGTTTGTTCTTGCAGTTTATGTTCCGTTTCCTGATAGTTTTTGCAGTTTGATAAAAGAAGATTCCGCGCCTGAAAGGTAAAACCCCGACGTTGCTTTACCTGTTCTTCGGAGAGAATAGCTTCAAAAAAGATATCTTGATATTTTTCGGCTGCGCGTATATCCGAGGAGTTGACTGTCTTATCCAGTATGGCTTTTACCGGCTGTAAAAAATGATAGAGTTGATACAGCAGCGAACCGAAGGCCGGCAGCAGTATTTTTCCTGTATGATAGAGCGGGGGATTCAGTTTTTTTAGTTCTGCTGCATAGGTTTTAAGCTGCCGTTTCTTTTGATACTCCGGTGAGGAGGAAAAAAAGATACTTTCAAACAAATCCTTGATAGCTGTAATAATGGCATTGATAAAATCAAACATAACGCTCCTCACCTTTTATCATCAGTATGCGGCTGCGCCGCTTGCAAAATAGTCTTCTAAAATAGTTTCATAGTCTTGTATGGAACTCGCCTGTACCAGTTGTTCACGGAGCTTCGCTCCGCCTGCTATTCCTTTGGTATAAGCGGCAAACCGCTTGCGCATTTCGCGGCAGGCTGTTCGTTCTCCTATTTCTTCACACAGCAGCGCGAGTTCTTTTTTTGCCGTCCGGATTTTATCGGCAGGTGTTATTTCCGAATACAAGCCGGTTTGCAACAATTCCCGCGTTTGCCGGAAGATAAAAGGATTGCCCATCGCTCCGCGCGCAAACATAACACCCGCGCATCCGGTCGACGCAAGCATATCCCGCGCTGCCTGCGGACTGAATAAGTCGCCGGAACCGAACACGGGAATGCGCCCCTGCATCATCCGCACAAGCTGCGCCGTAATATCCCAATCCGCGGTTCCGCTGTAGCACTGCGCACAGGTACGGGGATGAATGGTTAGAGCTGCAGCACCTGCTTCAACTGCGGCTATTGCGGCCTCCTTCCAAGTAAGCTCCATTTGAGACCAACCGGAACGTATCTTTACCGTTACCGGAACAGCGGAACCTGTCTGTTCTATCGCTTCTTTAACCGCTTTAACTACCGCATAGAGCTTTTCGGGATTCCGCATCAGTGCAGAACCCGCCCCTGTCTTTGTAATTTTCGGCATGGGGCAGCCGGCATTGATGTCTATGCATTCGGGACGGTATCGTTC
>CAJPTT010000099.1 GCA_905373565.1 uncultured Treponema sp.
TTACTATTAATCAGGTGCAAGAGGTATCCCTAATGCCTCGGAAATTGCATCATCAATTGTCCGATAACTATCTAATCCCCATACTCCTACCGGTTCAATACATTTCTTTATTTTATTTCCATATTCATCACGATAGCAATTCCGAATATCGTCCAAAAAACAATGCTGTCCAAGAGTTTCTTTCTTTTCTAATATTCGATGTTCTAAATGCATAAAATATCCTTTTGTCCAAGGCAGCCGATTAGTCATCATAGGAGGTACAAGTAGTTTACTATCAATAAAGCAAGGTATTGGATATGGAGTATTCATTTGGATATCATAAATATAAATTAAAATTGCTTCTCCAACTCCAAGAGGGTTTGCATTAGTATTAATTACTCTGCCAAATAAGTAATGGGTATCGGGTAGCTGCATAACAAAAATATCGCCTGCCTGTGGTATGTGCCTGCTTTTTTTTAAGACCCTTAAATTCATAGTGCCTCTCAATTATTTCTCAGCCATTGTTCGCCCCATTCAACAACTTGATTATACCATGCATGTGTTGGGCTGATGCTATTTCTTATTCAGATAAATCCTGCGCTTCCATGCGCTTGGCTTCTTCCCAAAAGCCGTCCATCAGGGCTAGGGTGTCGTGGGAGCAGGAAATACCGGATTCCGCCATGCGTTTTTCGACAAAGCGGAAGCGGCGCTCAAACTTTGCATTGGTACGGCTGAGCGCAACTGCGGGGTCGATATGCAAATGCCGCGCGGTGTTCACTAAACTGAACAGTAAGTCTCCGAATTCCGCTTCCGCTTCTTCATGCGTACCGTGTGCAAGCGCTTCCGTAAATTCCGCAAGTTCTTCTTCTATTTTTTTCTGCGGCCCGTCTGCCGTATCCCAGTCAAAGCCTTTTTTCGCCGCCCGCTTTTGCAGTTTGTATGCGCGGGTGAGCGGCGGAAAGGTTTTGGGAATGGAATCCAATGCGGAGGCGCTTGCACGGCCCTCTACGGTATCTTTGATGGTATCCCATTGCGCAAGCACTTTTTCCGCCGTAACCGGCTTTTTTGCATCGTCGGGGTCGGGAAAGCCTGCCGTTTGTCCGAATACGTGGGGGTGCCGTCTGATCAGTTTCTCATTAAGCTCGCCGATCATCTTTGCGACGGAAAATGCGTGTTTCTGCTCAAACATATATGCAATCATCACGATGTTTAACAGTACGTCGCCGAGTTCTTCCGCCGCATGGACGGCTTTCGCGCTGTCCGCGGAGGCTTCTTCCAGAGCCTCAATCGTTTCGTAGGTTTCTTCGAGGAGCGTTGCCCGCAGCGTCATCGGGGTTTGCTCGATATCCCACGGACAGCCGCCCGGCGCTCGCAGCCGTTTGATGGTAGTAAAAAGCGCTGCAAATGCTTCGGCGGCGGCTGTTTCCGGCTGTGCCGATACGACCGAAGTATGAACGGTCGGAACATTTTCATTTTTGTCGGTATTGTTGGGTAGTGTCATAGGGGTGTCCTTTTATTTTTGCAGGGAATGTCGAAAAAGTAACCAACTTTTGAGACATTCTCCAAGATTGCTTATTTCATTCTGAAACGGCATAATGCAACAATTTCTCCAATGTCGGTTCGATGCAAAAGCTTTCTTTGAGGTGCCGGTACTGCCGGAACGCTGTTTCTTTCAGCCGTTCCGCTTGGCCGGCGCTTTGCGATTTTTTTACCGCATGGATCAGGATATTTTTTGGGGTATGTTCCGTTTCGATAAACTCCATAATCTGCACGGTGTAACCGCACGCTTGTAACAGGAGCGCCCGTACGGTGTCGGTTAAAAGCGACGCAAACCGCTCGGTGATAATACCGTGCTCCATAAGGGGAAGCAGTAAATGATCTTCCGTGCGGAATGTTTCTTTTCGGGTTTTAAGCTGGGCATAGAGTTCATGCTGACAGCATGGAACGGCAAAGATGATCGGTACTTGCGCGCGGACAGCTTGAGCAAGCGCCAAATCGGTTGCCGTATTGCAGGCATGGAGGCATACCATCATTCCGGTACTGTCCGGCAGCGGATGGTCGCCGATGTTTCCTTCGGCAAAGTCCAAATGCGTATAGCCGCACCGTTTCGCCAGCGCAGAGCAGTGTTCGATAACCTCGGTTTTTAAATCCAGCCCGTGAATCCGCACCGGAATCTGCTGCCGTTCATGCAGATAATAGTAGAGCGCAAAGCTCAAATAGGCCTTGCCGCAGCCGAAATCGGTAATGGAAAAAGGCTTGCCGGAACGGGCAACCGTATCCCGTATAAAGGGTTCAACCCCGGCGATAAATTCGAGGTATTTATTGATTTGCCGAAACTTGTGATATTTTTGCTTTAAGACGAAGCCCTCCGCATTCATCACTCTCTGTTCGATGAGAAATGCAAGCGGTGTTCCTTCGGGAATAAGATAGTTTTTTATCTTGTTGTGTCCGCCGCAGTTGTTTTCCGTAAGCGGACTAGGGCAGGGTACCCGCTTGGTAAGGGCGATGGTTCCCTTGTTGTTCTGTAAAAAAAAGAGCTGTTCTTTTTGTCCGCGGCATTCCGCAGCTTTAAAACGGGTAAAACATTCCGCTATTGTGCCGGATACCGCCTCCGGTTCAATCGTTTTCTGAAATGCTTGCTTGTTTTTGACGGTTTCCAGCTGATACACGGCTTTCCCTTTTACCGTGATAAGCCGAATGCGCGCCTTTGTTTCGGCGGTAGTTTTACATGGTCGAGAAAACGAAAGATGTATAATGGAAGTATTTAGACACTCTTGTGCCGCCTGATCGGGTGTGTAGATGGTACTCATATATGGTAAAGTATTGTATCAAGCGGCAGTGTATATGTAAACAGGGTTGAATTTTACCATTAATACGCGGGATTATCCCATGTAACGGAACATTCCATCGTGTCGATGATGGAACATACGGCGATCGTGCGCTTTGTATCCGCGAAGGTTCATCAAGCTTTCTGGTTGACAAGTGCTTCTGTTTAGCATTAGTATAGAAATGTGATAAGAAGTTTTGATGATATAGAAACTGATGAAAAATTACCCAATGTTCATCCAGGAGAAATTCTTAAAGAAGATTTTTTAGATGCAATGAACATTTCTGCATATCGTCTGGCAAAAGAAATCAATGTTCCTGAAACAAGAATCTCCGAAATAATTCACGGAAAGCGTTCAATTACTGCGGATACCGCTATCAGATTTTC
Source organism: uncultured Treponema sp. (assembly GCA_905373565.1). Classification (GTDB taxonomy): domain Bacteria; phylum Spirochaetota; class Spirochaetia; order Treponematales; family Treponemataceae; genus Treponema. The sequence continues at coordinate 3,194 of CAJPTT010000099.1, forward strand.
AAAATTCTTTGGAACGACAGCAGAATTCTGGCTCAATCTTCAGAATCTGTATGATTTGGAAGAAGAAAACAATAATCATTCCCGAGAGTTTGAAACAATAAAAATGTATGCATATGCCTAAATTGTCTAACACCGTTTTCAAAGCTGATATTTATTTTGTCACGAAAGTTGTTTAGGCGGTCGCCTGTGCTTCCTTTTGATGCAGCTTTTGCGCCGACTTTGCCTTATGCTTCGTGCTCGCAAAGCAACTCTTGCCGTAAAATAACGATATAAGAACGAATTATAAAACAGAAGTAGTAAATCTCCAAAAGCCGATTAGACCGTACGGTTTAATCGGCTTTTTTGGAAAATGCTTGTTTTTAAACAGTTCTTTTAATACGCAGGATTATCCCATGTTCTGCTGCAGAACTTCGGCTTGCGCTTTTGCTCTTCGGTCATATCGATGCCGAGGGTGCCGCCCGGGTTCATAATGTTGTCTGGGTCAAAATGCTTTTTTAAGGCACGGAAAATGTTCAACCTATCCGTACCGATCGACTGCTCAACCCATGCGGCCGTCATCTTGCCGACACCGTGGTGGTGGCTCATCGCAGCGCCCTGTTCCATGATATTATCAAAGATACCGAACTGATATTCTGCATATTCTTCTTTATCGCGGAATTTCCCGATGAAGATAAAATAGAGATTGGCTCCCTGCTCATACGCATGGGAAAGGTGTGTCATACAGACCGTGTTCGGGCGGGATTTTGCAAAGGCGCGAACCTTTTCATGTACCCTACCCATCATCTCCCATGTAACGGAGCATTCCATCGTGTCGATGATAATGCCGTAGTCCTGCAGCGATTCCCGCAAATAGGGATCGGTAAAACGGCCTTCTTCCCATTTGTGTGCGGGATAGCCGGTGAGGTACAGTCCGCCGTGAGCTTTGCTGATTTTTTTTACGATGCGGAAGAGGTTTGAAGAAAAGCCTCGCTCCCCTTCCGTCCAGCCTAAGAACATACAGCGGTCATGCGCTTTATATCCGCGGAGGTTCATCAAACTTTCAAGCGGCGTGCCTTCCACGCCGTAGAGCTTCATCATTGCATCGGTTTCTTCGGGGTCGGATAGGCGGAATACGGAAGGATAGCCTGCTTCGGCTTGCATAATTTCCCGCGCGGCGTCGCGTCCGCTCTGCCAGTCCTTAAACATAAAGCTGAAATACCGGCGGTTCTCCGCAGTCAGGCGGGAAATTTTCAGCGTTACATGCGTCAGTACGCCGAACGCTCCCTCCGACCCCATCATCAATTCATCGATATCCGGGCCGACTGCGTGGGCGGGAAGTCCGTAGCTTTTTATCACGCCGGCGGGGGTAACATAGGTCTGCCCCATCACGATATCGTGAATATTGCCGTAATAGGTTGAGTTTTGACCGGCGCCCCTCGTTACCGTCCAGCCGCCGACGGAGGAGTATTCAAATGACTGCGGAAAGTGTCCGCAAGTGTATGCGTGTCGTGCGCCGAACCGTGCCTTTGCTTCGCTCAAGATTTTTTCGAGCTGGGGGCCGGACATCCCCGCTTCAACCGTGATGGTTTGATCGGTTTCGTTAAAGTTGATCACTTTATTAAAGTTTCGCCGCATATCAAGGCTGATGCCGCCCTTAAACGCTTCTACGCCGCGGGTAACGGAAGAGCCGCCGCCATATACATAGAGGGGAATGCGCTGCTTTTGGCAGTATTCGACAATCTGCACGATTTCTTCATGACTTGAAGGATAGAGCACTGCCCGCGGGGCATTTTCGGTGATGTTTTCCCGCAGCCGGTAGAGGTCGTACATGGTTTTGCCGTAAGCCACGGAAAGCCGGTTGTATCCCTTGGTACTGACATTCTCTTTACCGCACACGGATTCAAAGAACGCGACATGCTCCGGTTCAAGCGGCGGCGTTGCTAATGTTTCGGGTACCGCTTCATGTCCATCGGCGCCCTTCTGCTGAAAATCGGCATCGGTTAAGCCGAGCTCACCTTTCATAAAGGTAAAAAGCCTTTCATTCGGTTCCTTAAATTCGTTGGGGTCTCCCCATTTTAAAATCGATCGGAATGAAGCCGGCGGCGGGGGAACTTGCTCCCATTCCGGCTTAAAATTCTTGTATACCTTACGTTCTGCCATAGTCATCTCCTATTAAAACTACTTTTTATGACGGATAACCGGTTACTTCTCGTATCCGCTTATACACGTGCTTTAAGATAGGATATATCTGCGTGTATATTTGATAGAGCTCATCATATAATTCGCGGTTATCCGGTGAAGGGGTAAATTCCCGCGCGATATGAACCATGTTTTTGGCGCTTTCTTCGATGCTTGAATAACTTCCCGTTCCGTAAGCGGTTAAAACCGCGGCGCCCAGTGCGGAAGTTTCCGTTGTCGCACCGCGGACAAGCGGTTTGTTTAAGATATCCGCAGTGATTCCGCAGATACGGTCGCTCTGGGATGCCCCGCCCGAAACGGCAACCTTTTGTACGGGAACACCGCTTTGCCGTTGCAGTTGTTCCAACCCCTCCCGCAGCGAGTAGGCGAGCCCCTCGACGATTGCGCGATATATTGCATGCCGTCCGTGTACGTCGCCGAAGCCGATCATCGAACCTTTCGCATAGTGATCTTTAAGGCTTGCTCCCCAATACGGTTGCAGCATCAGGCCGTAGCAGCCGGGCGGAGAGGAGTCGAGGAGGCGATCCATAATTTGCTCCGGAATAATACCGGTCGCTGTTGCCTTTGCCCGTTCTTCATAGCCGAGTTCGTCCTTAAACCAGCTGATCATCCAGTAGCCGCGGAATATTTCGATTTCCGGTACCCAACGCCCGGGATAGGCGGCGCTGTATGCAGGTAGAAAGCGAATAGGTTCCGTGTAGCGGTCGGTGCATATTTCTACCGTCGCCGTCGTGCCGAAGCTGAGGGAGGCGGTTTTTGCATCGAGGCATCCCATACCGAGCGTTTCGCATGCCTTATCGCTGCCGCAGGCGATAACCGGTATACCGGCAGGAAGTCCCGTTTCCAGAGCGCCTTGGGCGGAAACCCGTCCGATCTCTTTCCCGCTTTGCACAACGCTGCATTTTTTATCATCATCTATCGGAAATATCTTCGCCGTGATGTGTCCGCTCGATGCCCACTTTTGTTTTTTATGATCAAAGGGTATGTGTCCGACTAAAGATGAAGGGGAATCTGCGGCAATCCCCGTAAGCCGGTATTGAAGATAGCCCGAAACCATCAAAACCCGCCATGTTTTCTTCCAAATTTCAGGCTCGTTTTCCTGTATCCAGTTACATTGACCGTCGCTTTGGGAGTGCATGATCTTTTCGTAGTAATCGACGGCTTTTAACGCAGTTTTCATAATGAAATTCGGATGATACCGGCCGCGCGCCTTTCGGGTATCGAGCCATGTGATTGCAGGGCGCAGCACGTTTCCGTCTTTCCCAATGAGGATAACGGTGTCCCGCTGAGCTGTTACGCCGATCCCCTTTGCGCGGGCAATTAAATCGGGATGGCTGGCTTTCAGTGCCGCTACACCTGTGCAGAGTGCGCCCCACCATACGGCTGGGTCTTGTTCCGCCCATCCCGGCCGAGGGCTGACGCACGGTTTATACATGATCTGCTTCTTTGCGAGTACCGAACCGTCTTCCGCAAAGATGATGACACGCAAGCTCTGGGTACCGCAGTCAATTGAGATAATCGTCGATTGGTTGCTCATAATCATTCAGCCTCCGTACTTGCACAGGCGATAATCGGTATTTCCGTCCCGTTTTCAGCGGTAAGCCGTGCAAGACAGTCGCCGTATCGCACCGGAGCAGAGGCGGTAATACTGCGGATTTTTTCTATCATAGATGTCATCTCCTCAAGCGGAATTTCGCATCCGGTTTTTACCGGCAGGCGAATAAACTCAGGCTCACCGAATCCCGTTGTGTCTCCATTACGGCGGAACTGTTTGCAGGCAACGGTAGTAGTGAGCGTTCTCATAGGGCACAGCACTTCCTGTTTGCCGTAGCTGATTCCTTTAGGACAGCTGTTTCCGCTTACTGCTATTATATTCGTTGTATCATCGATTGTCACGGTTAATGCACAGCCGCGCGGACACGCAATACAAATCAGCTCTTTGGTCATTCCGCCTCCTTTGCCCGATGCGCCGGTTCTGCATCCGTCAGCGAAACGGATAGCTGCTTCGTATACGCCGGTATCGATGCGGTATCCACGATAATCCGCTCCATCTCAGGCGGTTTTAATGACCGGAATGTTTTTTGGAAGAGCACAACCTTCCCTTTCTTCGTTTCCGCTGTAATCGTTAATACCGCTTGCTCCCGCTGCGCTGCAGAGCGGAAGTACAGAACCGCCTGCTTCCCGTCCGGTACGATACGGGCGGGTGTTTGGTACAACAGCGTTTTATCGGCACAGATGGGAATGTCAGCAGGATTTTTGCGCAGTTCCGCCGGCTGTAGTTCCGTGAAGTACGGCTCAAGCCTCGCGAGTTCCGCCGTGTGATATTCCGCTGCCGCAGCTCTGCCTGCGGCGGTATTGCCTTCAAACGCCGTTCCGCTGCAGAGTAAGGCCGCCTGTTCTCCGGCAATACTACCCGACTCGGAAAC
>CAJPTT010000100.1 GCA_905373565.1 uncultured Treponema sp.
AAATTTACATAAGTTTAAAATTAATGTTTTTCGTTCTTCTATTGTTTTATCTTTTCGTAAGATAAAAAACAAATCTACCAATGAATGCGATGAAATATATCCTTTATTTTCTCCTCTAATGCAAGAATTAATTATTTTTGATGCATTTTCAGAATAAGGCTCTCTGTCTTGTACAAGGTCAAGAATTATGTTCGTATCAATGAGAATACGCATATTTTTCATCCAGCGCTTGAGAAAACTCTTTTTCTGCATCTATTTTGCGTTTTACACTGCCTTTGAGACTATTAAAAAAAGATAACCCATTTTCAACCGATGAATCATGAGTATTTTTTTTATAAAAAATTAATGTATTGATTCTTTCAGAAAGCATTTCCAAATCCGGTAATTCAAGAGTATCCAACTGGTCAAAATAGGAATAAGCAATATTAGACATATCAATCTCCTAAGTATTTCCATTATACGGTATTAGTATAGCATATATAAGTCAGCAAAGCAGCAACTTCCACAGGAAAAATAGCGTTACAAGAAGCGGTTAAAGTGCATAGCAAGGCCATGTTGAAGCGGGCGTTAGAAAACATTTTCTTTAAACGGATTTATTACCATTACTCCGCGATATGTTTGTCCCGAATTTAAATCTTCAGAAATAATATATTCACATTTTGCTTTTTCAGCAGCAGCTACTATCAATGAATCCCAAAACGATAATTGTAAAATTACACTAATATCTATTGCTTGCTCTATCAATTCTAAGTCATTTTGAACAATTTCAATATTGCAAAAATTGTGTATAATATTTTTAACAATTATTCGATCTGCTTTCAATTTCGTTGTTGCAACTACATAGAATTCTTTCAGTACTTGTGTTGATATTACCGGCTGATGTAAGTTTACAACTTTTTCCATTATTTTCCGCGCTTTTGCTTGCTTATATGAATCTTTTGAATCAAGGGTATAAACAAGTATATTTGTATCAATAAATATTTTAGACACGATATAATTCTTCCCTTGTCCATTTCTCATCACTTGATGTTGCATTTAATGTATCCATAAGCGAAAAAGTATCATGAAGCCAGTTATCTTTGTGGGGAATAACCGTTTGCTCAACAAGTTTTCTTACAAGAAAATTAAATGAGATGTTATGTCTCTTGGCATATTCTCGCCCAGCCTGTAAAACAGTTTCATCAATTGATAGCGTTATATTTTTCATAAATACTCCTCTATAAACACAGTGTAAGTGCGCACATTAATAAAGTCAAGATAAAAATGGATTTTTTAAATTAGAGGGAACCTCTAAAAAACTCAAGTTTTCTAGAGATGCCCTTTTCACTTTCTGCTTCTCCTCAACGGTGCTCTGCCCCGTCCGCCTAACATAGCATTAGTATAGCATATATAAGTCAGCATCGTACATGCCGATATATTTTATAGAAGATACCGGCTATAGGCGCTTCCCGCTTTAGCCGACAACAACAATCTTCCTAACAACAACTTCATAAGGAGCGTGTATGAAAAAATACCTTTTAAGCTGTGCTGCATTACTTGTTGTAGTGCAGATATGGCCGCTTACCGTCATTATTGATCCCGGTCACGGCGGCAAAGATCCCGGCGTCCGCGGAATATGTATACAGGACGGCAAAGAATGCTCATTGCTTGAAAAAGATGTTGTATTACACATCGCTCAAAAGACAGCCGCCGTATTAGCGCAGCGTCGGCCTGATATTCGAGTCGTCTTAACCCGCAGCGATGATTCATTTATTCCATTCACCGAACGCAAGCAAAAAATACAAGCTGCTGCGCAGGGCGAAAAAACGCTGTCTATTTCCATTCATAACAACGGAACTATGAACGCTTCAGTGCGCGGATTTGAAGTAGGTGCTCAGAAAAACATGACATCCTTTGCCCAAACGCTTTCAACGCAGCTTACTACGGCTATCGGCAAAAAAATGCCGTTCCGCAAAATATTCGACTCCTCTGAATCATCGCTTATGACGTATACAATGACTGATATAACGCTAGATGTCGGCTTTCTGAGCAATAAAGAGGACGCTGCATTACTTGCGGATGAAGGGTTCATTAATGAATTTTCCGAAGCTCTTGCAAACGGGATCCTACAGTATCAATAGAGCAGCGCCAACCCAGGGCACGCGCATCAGAAAGTTTTGTGGATACCCCGCAGTTCCACATGGAGCCGCTATTCTATCTATTCCACCTCCTGCATCTGATTTTCATCGGCGGCGGCACCGTTTGCATCTTTCCTCGCAAGATCGGCACCGTCCGTAGCGTCCGTTATATATGCCTCTGTATTCGCCGCACGTGCTTCCATATCCGGTATGCCAGCCGTGTCGGAAATGATTTTTCCGTCTTTAAGGTGAATGGAGCGCGGCGCCATTGCACCGATGTCCGGATCATGGGTAACAATAATGACCGCCGTACCTTGCCGGTTTATGTCAAAAAAAAGATCGAGTACGGACTGCCCCGTTTCGGAATCGAGCGCTCCGGTCGGCTCGTCGGCAAGAATCAGTTTAGGACGAGTTACAAGAGCGCGGGCAATGGCAACACGCTGTTTTTGTCCGCCCGACAGCTCGCTCGGACGGTGCTTGAGGCGGTTGCTTAAACCCACTTTGTCCAGCTCTTCGGCAGCAAGTTTCTTCCGTTCAGAGGCAGGCAGCCCCTGATACCGAAGCGGCAGCATCACGTTTTCGAGAATGGTAAGCGTGGGCAGGAGAAAATACTGCTGAAAGACAAACCCGATCGTTCTATTCCGCAAAAATGCCAAATCTTTTTCGGTCATTTCGGCAGTGTTTTCTCCGTCAACATAGATTGCCCCTGCCGTCGGACGGTCAAGGCAGCCGATCATATTCATACACGTCGTTTTACCTGAACCGGACGGCCCCATAAGCGAAACAAAGCTCCCTTCCGGTATATCGAACGAGACGCTGCGCAAGGCATGTACTTCGTTTTCTCCCATAAAAAAGGTTTTTACCACCGAATCAAGGGAGACAATCATCCCTGTTTTCACTATGCGTCTCCTAGAAATCTCTATCGTTGTTCAGTTTTGCTTGATTTTTCAACACATCGTTTTCTTGAACGCCGGAGAGAATCTTTACAAAGCCTTTAATATACGGTTCGACGGTTACCGCAATTTCCTGTGTGGTATTGCCAACAACTTTATCGACAAACGGCATCCCTTCCACATAACGGATGGCATCTTGCTCTACTATAAGCGCTTCGGAGTCGGCGCCGGTTACGATGGTTCCATTAAAAGAATAACCGGGAAGAATTTTTTCCGGCGGATTATCCAGCCGGATCAGCGTATCGACAACCGTCCGCCCAAGGCTGGTTAGGCGTGCGATTGCCGGATAAGAAATAACCTCCGCCTGCACTTTAATATCCGGTTCGGCGGGAAATGTCATATCAACTTTTTGTCCGACTGCAAGGCGAGACGCATCGCTTTCGGCAATTTCGACCGTGGCTTTAAGAAAACTGCGGTCAATCAGTGTACCGAAGGTATCTTTTGCCTTGGCGTATTGCCCCTGCGTAATTTTTAAGGCAGCAACGATGCCGTCAAATTTAGCATACACTTTGCGGTCAGCGAGCTGTTTTTCCAAAAGCCGCTGTTCTTGCTCCATCAAGCTCAGCTTTTGCGAGGCTCCGTTAATTTGCTCTCGCTTTATCGCAAAAGCATGTTCTGCAACAGCATAACTCTGTTTGTCGGTATCAAGCGCAAAAAGCAATGCGCCTTTTTTTACTCTGTCGCCTTCTTTTACCAACACTTGCTGGATAAATCCCTCGCCGGGTGCTTCTAAAATCTGCGTTTGTGCCGCTTCGATATAACCGGACACCTCAATTTGATTGTGTTCGATTTCCTTTTTTACCGTCAAAGGCGGCAAATCACCTGTTTTTGTGCTTTTAGGCTTCATAAAAATATACCAGCCGCCTACCAACGCCGCTATGCATACAATAACAATAATTTTTGTTTTCCGCGATTTTCGCTGTCGTGTTGTCAGCGACTGTTTATTGAGACTCATCGTGTCCTCCAAATTAGTTCGTTGTTTCGTTACCGCTTTTCAAACAGCAGCGCCGTATCGATATTGAAAATCATAACGGCTGTTTTAGCCTTTGCATAGCGGGCTTCCGCTTTTTTGTACTCAAGTTCAGCTTGTAGGCTTTCCACCTTGCTGATAACACCGTTGCGGTACCATTGTGCGTGGTCATCGGCATTTTGCTTATAGATACTCAATTCATCCGCCGTTGCTTTTTGCTGCCATGTCATCTGTTCATTCGAGGTTTTATTAGTATGGAGTTGTTTTTGATAGTGTTCCTTCGCATCTTCAATTTTAAGCCGTTCAATCGCATCTTCAAGCTCGGCATTTTTTTTATCGAGTTTCCGATACTGAATCGAAAAAGGATTCCAACTAAACGAAAGTTTAAGCGCTGTACTTTTAGGATCCGCAAGCGGAACTTCAACACCGGTATACGCCTTTCCGCCGGGGAATTGCATACTCAATCCTCCTAAGACGAAATGTTCATTTTTTGCAGAACCGCTGCCGATTTTCGTATTGCGCAATTTATAACCGGCATCGGCGCCGATGGAAAACGGAGACAGTTCAATATTCCGTTTCGCTGCATTTTGCGTATGCCGTTGCTCCGCTTCAACAAGTTTTTTATAAGCAGCTTGAGGATACTGTTCAATATCCGCGGCCTTTTGTACGGGGATGGAATTCCATAGCGACGTTAAAAACGTTTGAGGTTTCTCATCGGGTGTAAGACCGCAGCTTTCCGCAAAAGCATGGTATGACGCCGAAAAGTTAAAATCCGCATTCTGATGTTCCCGTTTTGCACCCAACAGCTCTAAATTGGCTGTGCGCATTTTTGTAGAACTTTCTGCATACCCTTGCGTCTTTGTTTGATTGTATTGAATCTCCGCCTTTACCTCGCTCAGTTCTTTATCAAGCAGTGTTGTATAATCGTCCAAAAGCCGCTGGATATCCTGCAAAAACTGCTTTTCGGCAAGCGCCAAACCTTCTTCTTTTGCCCGCCTTGCTTGATCTGCCGCGGATTGCGCAAGGTTAAGTGTGTATTTTTTCGCTTCTGCATTTTTGGAATAGATATCGGTAGACACGGAAACCTCGGCGCCGGTTTCTTGCCGCTGCCCTACTTTACTATACGGCACACTCAGTTTTATGCCCGTGTTATTGTACGAAGGTAATGCGATATTTGCATACGGCGCCGTTGTAACACCTCGTTTGTCTGCATCGGTGTTAAGAACAAACTGTGTATTTCCACCGCCGACTTCCATTGTTACTAACGATTCGGTTTTTGCTTTTTCTGCTTTGTTGGCTGCAATATCCGCCTGCATTTGCAGCTGCCGGTAATTGCTGTCGTGTTCAACACGGTACTGTAAGAGCTTTTGGTATACCGACTCTTGAGCCACCCCTGTTTCCGTTTGAGCAAAAAGAACAAAAGCCGCGGATAACCATACCGTTATACAAGCAATCTTTTTCATAGAGGCGAATAACTCCTTGCAGACTGTTTTAGACATCTTTAAAAACTGAGATTCTTAGAGGATCTCTTTTACAATTTTTGGGAAAATATTTCGGCGATAGCCTCGATAAAGCGCTTGTCGGTATCGGTAAAATGATCGTATTCGGGAGCATCGAGATCAATTACACCGAATAAAATACCATTGTGAATAATCGGTACAACCAGTTCACTTTTGCTCGCCGCATCGCAGGCAATATGCCCGGGAAAAGCGTGTACATCCGGCACCATGATACTTTTCCGACTGACCGCACAGTGCCCGCAGACACCTTTTCCATAACCAATTCGATAGCAAGCCGGTCGGCCTTGAAATGGCCCCAGTACCAATTCATCACCTTTCATCTGATAAAAACCTGTCCAATTTAAACCGGAAATATTTTCCATGATAAACGCGCTGGTATTTGCCATTACCGCAATAACATCGGTTTCGCTTTCGATTAATGCACGATATTGAGCTAATTTCTCTTTCATTTTTCGCTCCTATTTTTATCTTTAACTAAGATCAACAACCCGTTTTTAATACGGTTAGCAGTGTTTCTTTGAATAGCATAATACTATTTATAATATAATATATTGTCAAGTATAATATTTATAGCATACGGACAAACACATCAGACGGATAAATATAAATCTGATTAGTATCACCGCCGTCCGTGGCGGATATGAAAAAAACAGCCTGATGCGTTTGCCCGAAAATTCCAGTTATTCACGGTTGACATTTTTCAAGTTCTATGCACATAATAGAGACATGTTACCGCACGCTTACGTTGAAGCAGCCCTTGCCCGTCACGCGGCCCCCTGTCTGGCGGGAATTAAACCGGCGAATCTCGTGTCGTTTCCAAGCGCCGATATTCAATGGTGTGATGCCTATAATAAAATGCTGAATGGGCAAGGAATATATTTTACGCCGCTTTGCGTATGCGAAGAGCGCGCCCAAATATTAATATATAGAAGGGATTTACTCGCCTGTCTTTGCTGCCAACCGCAAGTGAGTGCGGCGCTGCAATCTTTCGGCTATCGTACGGAAAACGGGCTTGATGCAATTATCATGCAGTTAAAAGAACGGATGTCTGTTTTAACGAGAGTACAAAATAGGCATTGCAGGAATAACTTTCCGCACGAAATCGGACTTTTTTTGGGTTATCCTGCCGAGGACGTACTGCAATATGTAAAAACAGAAGGTCGGAATTGCCTGCTGTGCGGGTACTGGAAGGTGTACAGCAATCCCGAACAAGCGATGCAAATGTTCCATCGATATACGGAATGTAAAGAGCGTTTTGCTTTACAGATAAAAAGCGGCATGACTATCTTTGAGATTGTGTGTGCTGCCTAATGACAGAATAATATCTCTATTATTCTTATCAAACATTATAAGGAGTTTTCTATGGCAAAAATTGCAGTAGTATTTTGGAGCGGAACCGGTCATACCGAAAAGATGGCACAGTGCATTATGGACGGATTGAAAGCAGGCGGAGCAGATGCTGAATTATTCCCTGTTTCGCAGTTCAGTGCAGACAAACTGGATAGCTATGATAAAATAGCATTCGGATGCCCTGCGATGGGTGCGGAAGAGCTGGAACCGGATGAATTTGAACCGTTCTTTGCTTCCATCGAAAGTAAACTTTCAGGACGCAAAATCGCGCTGTTCGGTTCTTACGAATGGGCGGACGGTGAATGGATGCAGACATGGGTAGAACGCGCAAAGCGAGACGGCGCCGATGTGTTTGAAGAAGGCCTCATCGCTTATGACGACCCGGACGAAGAAGCACAGAAAAAGTGCAAGGAATTCGGCGAACGGTTTGCAAAATAACGGTCAAACACGGTGATGAACGGCACAAAGAGGATTCTTTGTGCCGTTTTTTATTTCATAATATAGGTTTTAAGCGGAGGAAACCCGTTAAACTCTACAGATGCATAAGTCGCCGTATACGCGCCGGCGCTGAGAAAATACACTCTATCACCCGGTTTTAGATTGATCGGAAGTTGATATTTATATTTTTCATACATAATATCCATGCTGTCGCAAGTGGGACCGGCAAGAATAACCTCTCCGCGTTTGCTGCAATTTGCATCCTTTGAGGTTACGATAGGATACTTAATGCTCTCGTTCAGTGTTTCTACCAATCCGTTAAAGACACCGGCATCGACATAGACCCAACGATGCAAAGCAGTGTTGTTCTTTCTCGAAATCGTGATAACCTCGGTAATGAGGACGCCGGCATCACCCACCATCGATCGTCC
>CAJPTT010000101.1 GCA_905373565.1 uncultured Treponema sp.
TTCGATGCCGGATTTGCAGCCGCGCCTCTTTTCGTTTAACAATCATTACGGCGCTTGCCCCGAATGTACCGGATTGGGGCATAAGCAGCGTTTCGATTTTAAGCTGATGGTTCCCGATACCTCGCTTTCCTTTAACGAAGGTGCGTTCTTGCCCTACAATCCCGATTCTGCGTGGAACCGCGCTCGCTTTGAGTCACTTGCCCGCCGCTTCGGTTTTTCACTCGACACGCCGGTAAAAAATTTATCAAAAAAAGATTTAAAGATTATTATGGAAGGCTCCGGCCTTGAACCGATTGAATTTGTGTACGAACGGCAGGACGGGTCGGGTAAGTCAAAGTACCGCCGTCCGTGGCTCGGCATCTATGCCGATATGCAGCGGCGCTACAATGAAGCGTATTCGGCAGCGCAGCGGGAATCGTACGAAAAATACATGGCAGTTACAACGTGCGAACACTGCGGCGGTAAGCGTTTAAAGCCCGAAGCCTTGGCCGTTACCGTCGGCGGTAAAAATATTTATGAGTTAAGCAGCCTTTCCGTCGGCGATTCAATTACGTTTTTTGAAAAGCTCAAGCTGACCGCTACGGAAAATACCATCGCGCATCAAATTCTAAAAGAGATAACCTCCCGCCTCCAGTTTATGAAAAACGTGGGGCTTGACTATATTACCCTTGAACGGAAGGCGGCGACGCTGTCCGGCGGGGAATCGCAGCGGATACGGCTTGCGACCCAAATCGGCTCCAGCTTAATCGGAGTGCTGTACATCCTCGATGAACCATCCATCGGATTGCACCAGCGGGATAACCAGCGGCTGATCGACACGCTGTTGTACCTGCGTAACCTCGGCAATACGCTCATCGTGGTGGAACACGACGAGCAAACTCTCCGCGTTGCCGACTACATCGTAGACTTAGGCCCGGGTGCAGGGGTGCACGGCGGCGCTGTCGTAGCAGCGGGGACTCCCGACGAGGTGATGCAGGTAAAGGAAAGCCTTACCGGTCAGTACCTTGCGGGAACCCTCTGCATGGAACTCCCCGCAGAACGGCGGAAAGGAAACGGTGCCTTTTTAACTTTACAGGGAGTAACCGAGCATAATTTAAAGAATGTTTCGGTTTCCATCCCGCTCGGAGCCTTTACCTGCATCACCGGCGTTTCCGGTTCGGGGAAGTCTACGCTCCTTTCAGATGTACTGTACCCTGCCGTGTTCAACGCGCTGATGCGCAGCGGCTTGCCGGAGGGTGCATACAAAAAGATAAAAGGGCTTGAGCATATCGATAAGGTTATCAATATCGATCAAAGCCCGATCGGCAGAACGCCCCGCTCGAATCCTGCAACGTATGTAGAGGTGTTTACCGCGATTCGCGACCTGTTTGCAAACTTGCCGGAAGCCAAAGCGCGGGGCTATAAGCCGGGACGTTTTTCGTTTAATGTGCGGGGCGGCCGCTGCGAGCACTGCCAGGGCGACGGCGCGATTGCAATCGAAATGAACTTTTTACCCGACGTGTATATCACCTGTGATGTGTGCCGCGGCAAGCGGTTTAACAAAGAAACGCTCGATGTCCGGTACAAGGGGAAGAACATCTCCGACGTGCTCGAGATGACCATCGAAGAAGCCGCCGAGTTCTTTGCTCCCGTGCCGCAGATCGCCCGCAAAATGCAAACCCTCCTTTCGGTAGGGCTCGGCTATATCCGCCTCGGGCAGTCGGCGCTTACCTTGTCGGGCGGCGAAGCGCAGCGGGTTAAACTGGCGCACGAGCTTTCTAAGCGGTCGACGGGTAAGACGCTCTATATTTTGGACGAGCCGACAACGGGACTGCATTTTGCGGATGTTAAACAGTTGATGGAGGTTATTCAGCGGCTGGTGGATCAGGGCAATACAGCCCTAATGATCGAGCACAATCTTGATGTTATCCTGCAAGCCGATCACATTATCGACCTCGGCCCTGAAGGTGGTTCCCGCGGCGGCACCGTTATTGCGGAAGGCACGCCGGAAGAAGTTGCCGAAGTGAAAAAGTCCTACACGGGATTTTACATTAAAGAGATGCTTGACCGGTATCGGCACAAACGCTCATAGGTTTTATAGACAGCCGTATAATGAAAAAGTCGCTTGTTTCCGTTTTTTGTCTTTTTTTATTTCTCCTTTCTTCTCCGTATGCGCAGACCGCGAAAGAGCCTAAGGTTATTACCATCAATTCCGTGCGCGTGATGGAGGTGTTTAAAAAAGAGAATAAAGCGCAATACGGTAAAAAACAGAAACAAGAGAAAAAAAACACACCGGATGAAAAAACACCTGTTACAGTTAATGCCGATCCTCCTGCACTAGGTACGGAACCTCCGGCAGAACAAACCGACGATACGGAAGATACGTCCGGTACTGCATCAAAGCAAGCGGATGCCGGTAAGCAGCCTGTAGCCGGTAACGCTGCGAACACGACGGCAAAGCAGTCCTCTACCGGTACGACAGACGCAGCACTTCCAGCAGAACAGACTAGCGGCACGGAAAATACATCCGGTACTCAGACTCCGGTAACAACCGAAGAGGCTCAAAAAGCCGTTGATGAAAAAAAAGACGACATTATTGTGTTTACCGGCGGTGTTTCGCTTTCGGTGAAGGACGGTTCCACTGTTTCTACGATCGAGTCGGATAAATTGGTGTACAACCGTTCGGAAAATACAATTGAGGCGGAAGGAAATGTCCGGTATAGCAGGAAGACGGGTAGTTCCGAAGGTGCGGAAGAGTTCATCGGTGAATTGCTGCTATTCAATATCGACGATATGGAAGGCATATTCCTCGACGGTACGATTAAACAAGCGCCGCGGAAAAAAGGCAGCAGTCCGTTTACTATTAAGTCGGCGACGGTCGGTCGCGATTCAAGCAGCACTACCGGATTTAAGAACGGTGTGCTGAGCACTAATACCGATCCCGATGATGATCCGTTGTGGTCTATCCGTGCGACGCGGATTTGGATGCTGCCGGGGAATGAGCTTGCATTCTTTAACGGTTATTTTTCTATTGGGATTGTCCCGATATTGTATCTGCCGTTTTTTTATCATCCTGCCGATGAGATGATCTTTCATCCGGTATTCGGTTTTCGCAATAGGGAAGGGTACTTTGTACAAACAACAACATATTTGTTCGGACGGAAACCGCTCGATACCGATTCAAAGAAATCCGGATCATTCTCCAATTTTCTGAAAAGCGACCGACTGAAAAAGCAGGAGCGGATCGGACTGTTTTTAAAAAATTTGGATGAAGAAGAAAGCAATAGCAACCCTGCATACATCAAACTGATTGCAGATTCGTATTCGCAGCTCGGCGGTTTAATCGGAATAGACAGTAAGACGATTCCTAAAGATACACCGATTAAACAGCTCGATTTTTCGCTTTTTTTCGGAATGTCTCGAACGCTCTTTCCTCCTAAAAAAGGCTCAAACAGCGAGCTCTCTTATAGTGTGTATGATGGAAAAGGAAAACGACATTATAACAAGAGTTTTCTTTATGGAGTACCCGTTCCCTTTCGATACAGGGCTCATATCAATTTTGGCATTTCGCAAGCACCGGTTAATTTTTCACTGAATATGCCTTTTATTTCCGATCCTTATTTTAAGAAAGATTTTTTTGACCGATCGGAGGATATGAATTGGTTTAATTATCTGTTAAACAGAGACAAGTTGGCAAAAGGATCCGATATAGGAACGGAAGGCTCTTATGCATGGAAGATCAACGGTTCAATCCGTCCTTCGTTTAAAAAAATCACCCCATGGCTATCGACGCTTAATATCGATAGCTCATCATTAACGCTTGATTTTGACAGAAAAACCAATACTGAAATAGGGAAGGTTGAACGACAATATGCCCCCGAACGGGAATTTTTTTACCCAAGGCTTTTTAAACCTGAAGGTAAACTCTCAATTGGGGGAACCATCATCTCCAATACAATGTTTGCGAAAAAAAAAGCGGAAAAAATACCGGATATAGAAGGTATTCCTAATCCCTTTGTAAAAGACGATAAGCAGGGACAAGACAGTACGCAGGAAGCGAAAAAAAATGCAGAATCAAAAGAATCCGATTCATCTACCTCGGCAAACAATACACAAGAACACGATACAAAAAAAGATACGCCGCTGTTTCTCGATTCTTTTATTCCGATGTCTAAACCGTTGTACGGCAAAGAATTCGATCACAGTATTACATACTCGTTCGGTTATTCCGGTGATTTCTCTGCTTTACAGGAAACAACCTTTGCTACTTCGCAATGGCATACCCCTAAAGATATAAAGTGGCAGGACTATGAATCGAGATATTATCAATTGAAGGGAAGTGCCGGTTTAAAAGGTGTATTTTCATATTCACAAAACCTGATTTCTCTTTCGAGTAATTTGGTCATTGCAGGTAACTATCAGCGGCACCCATGGACGCGTGAGACGAAAAAAAAGCAGGCTTTAGAACTGAACAACTTTAAAGCTAATGTGTATACCTTAAAAAATGAAAACTCGGTAACCGTTAATCCTTTTGTATATACCGATTTATTTAAGCCCGTATCGTTCGGCTGGAGTATTACGGAAATTTTAGCTAAAAATGTATTTACCGGTACGTATGACGCTCCAAAGTGGAAAACGGAAAGGGTGAAATGGAATAAAGATTTTATTACTGCACATACGGGAACGGCGGTATTCGGCGTTGTACTGGCGGAAAAGTATACACAAAAGTTTACTTTTTCTCTGAACTTACCACCCCTTTTACAAGCTTATACTACTTCGTTGAATCTGTCCTTTCCTTACGGAATATTTGCAGCGTCAACTAAGGTGTTTGAAAAAGAAAATGCGGCAAAGAAATGGACTTGGGATCCTTTAAAAATGGATTTGACGTGGACACTGCCTTATGATGTAAAGTCTGCTCAAGCATATACTTACAATATCGAAGATAAGAACAGCGATCGGTTGCATATTACTTTCGGGTGGAAATATATTTCCGCCTTTTATACTCAAAGCCGTGAAGTACCGCAAAAGCTTGTTCCCGGCAGCGGCTGGATGTTGGACGGTAAGGAAAAACGGTTTATTCCCTTTGCATCGGGGCTTTCGTTTTCCAATACATCGAACCCTTTTACTATTTACGCATGGAAAAATCGTATCAAAATACGGTTGGGATTGTCTTCAACTTTGCAGTTTAACTTAGCACGCATTACGGACAGTTATTTTACCTTTGCACCTAAGATCATTTTTAATATTCATGAATTTTGGGATTTCTCTTTCGGTTCATCAAGCAGGAATGATATGATTGCGCGGTATTTTCAAAAAGCTTTAAATTTGCCGGTGGTTATTCCGGGAAATACCAATATACTTATCGATTTGGCCCAATCGTTTTATTTTTGGGATAAAACAAAAAGGGAAGCGTCGGGGTTTAAAATGCAATCGCTCGATATAGGCTTTACTCACTATCTTAAAGACTGGATATTAAAATTCAACTGTGAAATTAAACCTCAGCTAAAAAAGGCAGATCATCGTAATTATTATGAATTTACTCCAACTATAACCTTTGCGGTGGAATGGAATCCCATAAGCGATATAAAGGTTGAAGCAAAGAAAAAAGAAGGAAAATTCTCTGTCGAACGCGGAGAGATACAATAGGGATAGGGGATATTCCGAAAGCAACCGATTTTTGGGACATCATCTTCCCTCTTACATTATCGTGCTATAGGCGTAGATTTTATTTTTTTGTATACTACCTGCTACTATGAAATGGGCACTTGTGTTATCCGGCGGCGGCGCCGCCGGTCTCGCTTATATCGGCTTCTTAAAAGCGCTTGAGGAATTAGACTTTCCTAAGCCCGATTGTATTGTCGGCTGCTCGATGGGAGCTATTATCGGCGGCTTATACGCAAGCGGAAAACCGGTACGGGAAATGGAAGCCGTTTTTGAAGAATCTTTCGATGTTAACCGGTATGTGGGGGGCGGTGTTCATATACCGCTTTTTAAACACGCGTTTAATCAGATTATTCAGTACGGTACGTTAATTACCCGTATGCTGTCCGGCACGGGAGCCGATTCCGGGGAAAAAACGCATAAATTTTTTTTGGAACTCTCCGGCTGTAAATCTTTTGATGACTGTACCATTCCCTTTTTTTGCAATGCGCTTGATTTGTGCAGCGGTAAAGAGGTTGTTTTACATTCAGGGCTTTTAGCCGATGCAATGAGGGCGAGTTCTTCTTATCCGGGGCTTTTTATTCCTGTTAAACAAAATCACGAAATGTTGATCGATGCCTGTGTGATGGACAATACTCCTGTTTGGATTGCCCGCGAGCAAGGATATAAAAATATCCTTGCGCTTACCTTCGGCGCTTTTGAACCGGTTGCCGCCTCAGAATTGGATACTTCGGTCGCAGTACTGATGAGGACACTTGCCTGTACTACTGCGCATATTGCATTGCAGCCGAATGAGTATCCTACTGCGTTTATCAATTTGACAAGCGCTCGGTCTTCCCGTGATTTTTCGGACCCTAAAAAACAGATTACGTTCGGGTATCAAAAAACAATGGATAACAAAGATTTGCTGCAAACCTTTTTTGCAGAAGGCATAAAGGGTCGAATACAGCGTGCGCTTTTAACGCGAAGAACAAAAAGAGAGTACAGCGTATGATTCCTATTTTCCGCCGCTTGCGTGTTCTTGATTATCTTATTTTTGCTTCCATTATTACCGTTTCTTTATGGGCGGGGTTTTTCTTCTATACCGAAGAGAATCACGCACAGCGGCTGGTGGTTGAAACCCCGAGCGGCAAATGGATATATCCGCTTACCGAAACGCGTACGGTAGTTGTATCAGGCGCAATCGGGAATACGACCATCCGGATAGAAAATAATACCGCTTTTATTTCCGATTCTCCGTGTCCTAATAAGACCTGTGTGAATGCCGCAGCGCTCAAAAAATCGGGCGATTGGAATGCATGTCTGCCTAACAGGGTTTTCTTGCATATCGAGGGTAATACTTCCGAAGATATGATTCTGCCGCAGTATAGGAGAACTTATGAAAAAGATACTATTGACTATAGCAGCAGTGATAACGCTTGCAGCATTTTTTGCAGGATGTAAAAATCCTCAGACTCCATCTCCGCAGGGCGGTGATTCACCCCCTGCACCGTCTTCACCGCAGCAAGAGGGCAACAGCTCAACACCTACACAAATAACGATAACCGTTGCGGGGGATGGAAATGTTGAGTTTAAGTCACAAACCCGCTCGTTCAAAATTGATAAGAACAAAACATGGGCAGATGCAAAAAAACAAGCGGATGCTCTCATCAAATATAAGACCGGTTTTGAGCATAGTGAATGGAAGCTGAACGGAGCGTCGGGTACGGTGATTGCGCCTACGTATAAATTTGCAACGGATACAACCGTATATGCCGTGTCGAAGCAGATAGGCTCACCGTCTAATCCTGATCCGCTTCCTCAAGAACCTCAAAAAATAACGATAACGGTTGCGGGGGATGAACACGCTACACCTAAAGCAGAGCATACTTTTGAGGTAGTCCCCGGCACAAAATGGGATACCATTAAACTGTTGGCCAACAGTAAAATAAAGTATACTGATGGTTATGAAAATAAAACATGGAAATTTAACAATGCTTCCGGTGAGGTTATCCCTGACGGTCATCAATTCAATGAAAACACAACTGTTTATGCCGAATCACAGCTGATTACAGTACCGCATGTCGAAGTAACGATAACCGTTGATGGGGATTCGCATGTTGTCCATAAATCGGCAGA
>CAJPTT010000102.1 GCA_905373565.1 uncultured Treponema sp.
GAATTCGCTTCCGATAAGGTAGAAGCGGTAACAAAAAACGGGGATAAAACCTTTACCGTGCAAACCGCCGGAACAACCTACACGGCGCTTGCCGTTATTCTTGCTACGGGGGCGGAGCACCGCAGCCTCGGTGTAAAGGGCGAAAAAGAGTTACAGGGTAAGGGCGTTTCGTACTGCGCTACCTGCGACGGACCCTTCTTTAGAAATAAGCATATTGTTGTGGTCGGCGGAGGGGATGCCGCTTGCGATGAGGCGCTTTTTCTTGCCAATTTGACGGATACCGTTACAATGGTGCACCGTCGCGATACGTTCCGTGCGCAAAAAGCGCTCGTTACCCGGACATTAAACAATCCTCATATAACGGCGGTATTCGATACGACCGTTACGGAGATTAAAGGAACCGATAAGGTAACGGCAGTTGTACTGCGGAACGTAAAAACGCAGGAGGAACGAGAACTTGCCTGCGACGCAGTCTTCTTTTTTGTCGGTATGAATCCTAGAACGGAGCTGTTCCCCGACGCAATGAAGGATGCAACGGGATATATCGTTACCGATGAGGATATGCGTACCTCTATCGAAGGGCTTTACGCGGCGGGTGATGTGCGCGCCAAGTCTTTCCGGCAAGTGGTTACGGCGGTTGCAGACGGCGCGATTGCCGCATACACGGCAGCGGCTTACATCGATACCCTGCGCAGTTAACCGCTTTGCGTTGTAAACATCTTTTCGCCGCCGTCTTATTCGGCGCCGTGCTGCCGGTTTTACTACAGCTCAATACTCAACTGAACGCTCAAGCTCAAACAGTCGGCCTTAAAACGCTGCCTGACTTTTACGACCCCGTACCCGCCGTGGAACTTGCCGACCGTATTACAGAGGCAATGACCGACGAAGAGCTGCTTGCTCAAACCTTTATGTTCGGATGGGTGGGGCAGGCTCCGACCGACCTTTTGATGAGCTGGATTACCGAACGGAGCCTCGGCAGCATTAAGATATTCGGCTGGAATACCGAGGACAGCGTTGAACTCGCAAAGGCGATCAGCCTTTTACAAAAAAAAGCCAACAGCACCCGCTTTCGCATTCCTCTCTTTGTTGCAACCGATCAGGAGGGCGGCTGGATACGCCATGTTAAGGGACGTACCTCGGAAACCCCCGGCAATCTTGCCATCGGCGCCTCCGGCTATCCGATAGACGCTTACTACGAAGGCTTTTATATAGCCCGCGAACTTTCGGCGCTTGGAATCAACCTCAATTTTGCACCGGCGGTAGACCTGTATACCAATCACGAATCTTCCATCATCGGGCCGCGCTCTTTCGGGCAGTCGCCGAAGGCGGCGGGAATTTTAGCTCGCGCTTTTATGCAGGGCAGTAAGAGAGCTGGCGTACTGACTACGGCCAAGCATTTTCCCGGGCATGGCGACACCGCACTTGACAGTCACGGAAAGCTGCCGAGTATCGCTATTTCCGGAGAGACCTTCTATAATCGCGAACTGGTACCGTTTCAGTACCTTATCGAAGCGGG
This sequence comes from uncultured Treponema sp., assembly GCA_905373565.1. Classification (GTDB taxonomy): domain Bacteria; phylum Spirochaetota; class Spirochaetia; order Treponematales; family Treponemataceae; genus Treponema. The sequence goes on from CAJPTT010000102.1 coordinate 1,517, forward strand.
AATACCGGCCATTATGACCGGCCATCTCAACTTTCCTGTTGTATCGGAACACGGAGAGCCGGCCTCGTTCTCTCAACATTTACTGCAAACCGTATTGCGCGGGCAGCTGGGATTTAAGGGCTTAGTCATCACCGACGACATGATGATGATCGGAGCAATCCGCTATGCGGGCACGGTTGCCAAAGCGGTTCAGCTCGCACTTGAAGCAGGAAACGACATCATCGAATCTTCTACCACACCGCGTCTCTATGATGCGTTTTGGACGGAAAATTTACAGCGAATGCAGACGAACGAAACATTCAGGCTGCGGGTTAAGGACGCAGCGCGCAGGATTATCGAAACAAAACTTCGGTATTTCAAAAGCGGCAATGCGGTACCGCTGTACCCCGATGTGTACGCTATTACCGAAAAACTGCCCGATGCGGAAGGTCAAGCCTTCTTTCTGTCCCTCGCAGCACGGGCGATAACAGTTGTTCGCGGCAAATACATTCCGTATACAATAAAACCGGGAGAAAAGATATTACTTGCCGGTTCGTATTCCGCCTTTTTACAGGCAGGCTTAAAACGCTTTCCCGCTGCCAAAACGAGTAATCTGTCGGATGGCATTTTTACCAAAACCGCTGCGAGCGATACCGTCATCTTCTGTCTTGCAAGCGATTCATCGCTCAAAGTCTTGCAGCGGCTCTATAAAACCTATCCCAAAAAACGGTATATTATTTTCTCTTGCCTTTCTCCGGTGCTTCTGTCGGGTATTCCGGAAATTCCCACTGCGATCGCCCTTTACAGCTATGCACCGGTTTCGTTTACCGCAGGATTCGGAGCATTGCTCGGCGATTTTAAACCGCAGGGGAAACTCCCACTCGACGGAATCAATTAACGGGAACGAAGTTATCCTAAAAGCAACCGACTTTTGGGATAGCCCGCGCTTAACCGTAACGGATAAACGGATATAATCAGGAAATTAAATGACAGCGCATACATTAGAAGTTTTAGAATTTTTCCGCATTGCGGAGATTATCGCAGGCTATTGCAAATCGGAAGAGGCGCGAGCACGTTGCCTACAAAAACGGCCGCTGCAAGATGCGGCGGAGATTACCGCAGCAAAGGAGCTGGGACGGGATATTCTCTCGTTTTTGCAAGCTGATGAACCGCTTCCGATTAAAAACCTCCCGCCGCTCGCTTCCGTGTTAAAACAGCTTCATACTGTCGGTGTTTGCCTTACCGTAGAGGAACTCTACGCGGCGGGGCTTTTGGCGTTGCAAGTCGGTGAATTGAAGGCATGGGCTGCAAAGCAAAAGCGGACGGACAGCGCCGCGTGCCCACTCATCGAATCGATACCGCCGCTTCCGCAAACCGAGCAGGCGGTGTTTTCTTTTATCGACAAAACCGGCGCGCTGCGGGAGATACCCTCACTGACGGCTATCCGAAAAAAGATGCAGCGTATCGAAGCCGATATCGAAAAGACAATGCGGAGTTACTGCATCGACGAGTCTACCAAGGGAATGCTGCAAACGCCTGCGCCCGTGCTGCGGAACGGCAGGCAGGTTATCGCCGTGCGTTCCACCTTTAAGGGGCGGATTAAGGGCATTATCCACGAATACTCCCAGACGGGGCAAAGCTTTTACCTTGAACCTGAAAGCATTGTGCTGCGTAATAACGAATTGATGCGGGCGCAGGCTGAGTATGAACAGGAGCTGCACCGCCTGTTGGTGAGCATCAGCGCAAAGCTCGCAGCGGAGGCGGATGCGCTTGAGCAGGCATACGGGCTTGTGCTGGATATGGATTGCGCTGCGGCGGCCGCCCGCTGGGCATATACGGAAAACGGTGTGTTTGTACCCGACACGGGGAATTCTCAATACTTTTATTTACAGGCGGCGCGGCACCCGCTACTCGGTGCGGCGGCGGTTCCTATCGACCTTAAATTGACGGCGGAAGAGCGGATATTGATTATCACCGGCCCGAACACCGGCGGCAAAACCGTCAGCTTAAAGACCGCCGCCCTCTTTGTTCTATTAAACCAAACCGGCTGGCCGGTACTCGCAGGGGAAGAAACGCGCCTGCCGGTGTTCCGCTATGTCGGCTGCGCTATCGGAGATGAGCAGTCGCTCGACCGCTCGCTTTCGACCTTTTCCGCCTATATGCGCACCGTTGGGGAGCTTTTGGCGGCGGCGGATGAGGAAAGCCTTATTCTCCTCGACGAACTCGGCAGCGGCACCGACCCTCAAGAGGGCGGCGCACTCGCCATGGCGATTTTGGATGAGCTGTTTGCCCGCCGCTCGCGGGTCTTTGTAACGAGCCATCACGGTGTGTTAAAAAACTATGCGTACCGGAAAAGCGGCTGCGTGAATGCCTCCGTATCCTTTGACGAGGCGACGTTGCGCCCTTCATACCGGATACTGATGGGCATCCCCGGTGAAAGCCGCGCCGTCGATATTGCGGAAAAAAACGGATTAAGCCCCGACGTTATCCGCGCTGCGCGTGCGTATATGGCGGACAGTTCCGCCGATGCCGCCGCCCTCATCAAGGGGTTGATGGAAAAGCATGAGCAGCTTGCGGTCTTTGAGCGGGAAAAGAACGAGACGGAAAAAGCATTGCGGGAAAAACAGCGTCGCTTCGATTTAAACGCGCTCAAGCTCCGTCAAAAGGAGCAAGTCCTCCGCTCGCAGGGATATAAACGCTTGAACGATTTATTCGAGCAAAAACGCAACGAAATAGAAAACCTCGTGCGGGAGATTCAAGAAGGAGAACTTACGCACGAAAAGACGAGTAAGCTTAAACAGTTTTTTGCCGATTTCGGAAAAATGCTTGCGGAAGAACAAACGGATATCTGCACTGAACAGGAGGAACTTTCCGCCCTACAGCAGGCGCTTCGAAATCGTGAGCAGGAACAAGGGCACGGAAAACCTGCAAACGGTCTGCCTGCAACCGGCGCTTCGGTAAGCGAACTACTAACCGAAGGCATGGAAGTGTTTATTCCTCACCTGCACCGGCGCGGCGTCATTATCCGGAAAGAAAAAAAGAACTGGCTGGTGGCGGTCGATACCGTTAAGATGACATTCCCCGCCGACAAACTTGAGCTGCTTAACACATCAGCCTCTGCACCGTTGCGCACGCCGCAGGTTGTGGTAGAAGCGGAGCTGCACAAGGAGAGCCGTCCCGAACTTGAGCTGCGTCTACTTGGCATGAGGCTTGAGGAAGCGGAAAAACACTTACAAAATCAGCTCGATCTCGCTCTGATGCACAATATGCAGGAATTTTCGATTATACACGGGAAAGGAAACGGCATATTGCAAACGATGGTACAGGAAAAGCTCGCGGCAGCTCCATATATTGCGGAATTTTTCTTCGCCCGCCCCGAACACGGCGGCACCGGCAAGACGATTGTGCGCCTACGGTAGTTGGGCGCCTGCAAAAAACTCAGGTATAGTTTTTAGAGGTTTCCGGTTATTTTTTCTTTTTGCCTTTGCCGAGAGCCGCGATCCATTCTTCCCTTCGTGCGGGGCGCATAATACGAATACCGTCCATTGAGGTGCGAATCGCTTCCGAAAAAGCTTCTTTTGCAGATTTATCGATAACACGTACAATGGGAAAACGAGGATCCTCCGAATTATTGTCGATAACCTGTGCAACAGTATTATTCGAAAGGTAAACAAAACTGCCGATAGGGAAAAACGACAGCGCGTTCAAAAGCGCTTTCAGCACCTCCTCATCGTATTGCGATGACTCTTTCCGTAAAACATTTAATAAACCTGTTGCAGGGTCTTCGGCTTTTTTATATTTACGCTCTCCTACCATTGCTTCATAAGAACAGGCCACCGCAATAATCTTTCCGTAAAGGGAAATTTTTTCTCCGGTCAGTTTTTGAGGATACCCCGTACCGTTTTCCCGTTCGTGATGATCGAGCGTGCCAAGACAAACCGGCAGCGGAAACTTCGCTTTTTTTAATATTTTACAGGAAAGCACCGGATGTACATATAAGTATTTTTTTTCCTCATCCGATAGTTCACCCGACCTGGAATAAATATCTTCATTAATGTGAATAAGGCCTATCTCATGCAGCAAGGTGGAAGTCGCTAATTCTACGAGCTGATGATTTTGCATTTTAAGTTCCATTCCGATGACAATAGCAAAAACTGCCGAACGAAGCGAATGGGTAACAAGAAAATGCTCCACATTATACGGCATAATAGATTGTAAAATAAGCACCGCTTGCCGGTTTTCTTGCACAAAGGTACAGAGGTTTTTCATTTCGGCAAGTATCTTTTCGGTATTAAGCGATTGACTGTTACGGTAAGATGCATATACTTCGGTAGTAAAAGCATAAAATTTTTGATAAGTCTTTTCTACCAGTTCCCCCGAAAGCTTTTGTTCCGGCGATATTTTGGCATCCTTACTCGTATCATCGGCTTTTTCTCCGGCCTTATCCCCTTTTTTTTGCGGATATGTCTCAGTTACGCTCCCTTTTGTATAGAGAAGTGTAAACTGCCATTCGGAAAGCAGCCTTTTCAATTCATCCGAAAAACAGCTTTCCTGTGTAAACAACAAAAACTTTTTATCAATGTACACATCCTCCGTAAAATACACGGGGGTTTTTAGCTCTAAAAGTTTCAATGTATTCACTTAAATATGCTCCTGTAGTACACTGAGAATGTGATTAAAAAACTTCGCGCCATATCTATATGATTATAGGAGATTTTGAATGAAATTAAAAGTGCTTATGATAATCTTCAACGTTGTTCTGTTAACCATTTTCTTTACAGTGCTTTCTTTCTCATTCTTTACTGCCGGTACTGAATTTATCGGCAGTTTTTTCAAAAACTACTGGATATTCGTCCTTTTTTTTATGTTTCTCTTTCTGGGAATGAATATTTTTTTCATCACTAACCGGAAGCTGATAACAACCCTTGAATCGGATGATTGGCCGGCGCTTTCTCTCTATCTGGAAACGGAAATTTTTGAAAAGCATCATCTTACCGCTAAAAAAGTACGGTTGCTGTGTGAAATCAGTATTTTACTCGGAGATTTTGAAATATTAAAACGGCTTGAACGTGTTCTTGAAGAGCATAAACCCGGATATATCAAAACTTTTGCGTCCCGTTTTGCCGCCGCCAAGTTACTTTCAAACGATTATCAAGGACTTGCCGAATTTATGGCTCGCACTGTCGTACAATCGCATGAAACTTCCCCGTGGGTATCGTTTTACGATGCATTCTCGGCACAGATGTTGAGACGCTATCGTGAGGCCGCGGAAAAGTTTTCGCGTATGCTGGAAACGGAACAAGAACCGCTTGTCCGGCTGCTTGGCGTCTATTTTATGGCCTACGGCCTCTATCATTATCTCGGAATCGATAAGGATGATGCGGATAAACGGATTGAAGCCGAAAAACGAAAATTAAAAAAGCATTCTTTGCAGTATTGGAAAAAATACGCACAGAAAGAAAAACAAAATATTCATGTGCTCGTTCTCACAAAAGCAATCGATGACGCATTGATTTGGCTTTTTAAAGAAGATGACATCAAGGCAACGAAGTAGATATGCCATATCCAGCGCTTTTGCAAATAGACGGTACAGCTGCTAGGAGCCTAGCCGAAATAAAGCGGAGGCGTACTTGGTGTACGTCGAGCATTGATTTGGCTTTTTAAAGAAGATGACATCAAGGCAACGAAGTAGATATGCCGTCTATTTTCAAAAGAAAAGGACGGCTTGATCAACAGCATCAAACCGTCCTTGCATTCGGGTGTATAAGAAACGGCGTCTGGATGTTGTTACCGCCGTTTAATGTCCCCTTCTTTTTTCATTATCGGCGGATATTTTAAAATATTGAGAAAAATTTGATTATTCCGATAGAAAAACTCTAAAAATCCCGTTGAGGAGCGAGAAAATGTTTTTTACCGTTTCTTAAATATCTCGTGCACTTGTTGCGCCATCAGGCAAATTCTACCGTAAACCTTTTCTGCGGCAGCCATAGGCGGCACATTGTTGTCGGCGTTGCTTTCATCGCTAAAACAAAGTACCTCAACCAAATCCTTTGCAAAGCCGTCTTTGATTTTCTCATCTAGTGTGTTGAGTTGGGCAATTAAAGCGGCCTGTTCACGCGTACGGTTTCCGTTGCCGGACTTTCCACTCTTTCCTGTGCCTTCTTCTCCGCCGCATTCCGCTAAGCGACGGCACAACTCCCCTGCTTTTTC
>CAJPTT010000103.1 GCA_905373565.1 uncultured Treponema sp.
TCCCTTCCACCATAACATTACTTTACTATACTTTTCTTTCATGCTGAAGCCCTGGTCAAACAGGAGGGGGATAGCTTCTGCAAACGGCTTTTCACCAAGAATCGGTACAAATACCATAGTATGCAGTATTTCCCAGCTTCCTCCAAAAACTGAAAATAATAAAATAGTTTTAAATGTTAAAGTTACGCGTCCGTATTTCTGCCTAAGGATAAGGACGATACCGGCGCAGGCGATGCCTGAAAAGAAAGTTGCTGCAGAACAGCCGAGCGCTGTCCATCCTCCGACAGTGTATCGGTAAGCACTACCGATAATTCCGACAATGATTCCCGGCAGAGGGCCAAGCAGCGCCGTTGCAACAACGACAACGCCGGTTCTGATATTTGCAATCGCATTTCCCACTTGAATACCGAGAACCGAAGCCAAAATATTTAAAATAGAAAAGACCAATGTTAATCCGATTGCAGCAATAAATTCCGCTTGTGTTTTTGTATGATATACCAAAGCGGCTTTTACCGATTTTATTTTGAATAAAAAATAGAGAGCCATAAAAAAGAGCGCTACATTTGATGTAAGCGAAAAAAAGGTGGTTGCATTCATACTTTTTCTCCATAAATAATATTAAATTACGTTAAAACCATACCTTTTCTAAATTAGGAATGACTATAGAAAAGGTATTACATACATATCACATTATACGATAACGTATCAAGTCTACGATGCTAGAACAACTGCATGAGAATTATAAAATTATCCGTCGCCGCAATCTTGCTGTTGACGGTGCCGTTTCTTTTTGTAGTACACGAAGGACTCCCTTTTCTGTTTCGTATGCAGTATTCCGAGGAGCTCAAACATGCGCTGTATCTTTCACTGAGCAGGCTATAGGGATTGTACATACGCCCGTTTAATAATTCCTGCAAATCGATGGGAAAGTTCTTTTTCATTTTTATTCGTGCGGAGGGTTTAATACCCCGACGCTTGCGTCGTAACAAAGGGTATTAAAGCCGACTGCAACCACCTTATGAGAACAACATACCCCGACGCTTGCGTCGGGGTTGTTGATTTGTTCCGTAGATTTCCTCAAATTGGCTTAAAAGCATATTGAGCTGACTTACAAGAGCCTGTTCTTTATCATATTGCCCTGTATTAAAATCAAAATATAGCAGCAGATATTTTTGCCACGCATCCTTGCCTTCTTGCAGCGCTTGTTCTTCTTCAGCTTTCTCAAATAATTCAGTGCTTTGATAACCCACAATAAGCGGAAACTTTATTTCCAATCCGTTCTAATTTGCCGTGCGGAATTAAATCGCTCTATCGCAAGATCGAATAAATGCATGATCAGTTCCCGATATGGCAACCCTGAAGCTTCGCACATCTTGGGAAACATCGAAATAGACGTAAAACCCGGAATGGTGTTTACCTCATTCAGATAGATTTTCTTTGTTTTTTTATCTATAAAGAAGTCAACCCGTGATAAGCCGCTTAAATCAAGCGCTCGGTAGGCCTTGCCTGCAATACTGCGGATTTCTCTGCGCTGTTCGTCGTCGATATCGGCAGGGATTTTCAGCTGCGCTCCGTTGGGATCGGTATACTTTGCATCATAATCATAAAATTCATGCGAAGGAATAATTTCTCCCGGCGTGTAGACCACGCATTCATCGTTACCGGTTACGGAACACTCGATTTCGCGTGCGGCAATACGCGCTTCGATCAATACTTTGTTATCCCAAAGAAAGGCTTCTTGCATCCTTTGCAGCAACTCGACACGATTAGTCGCTTTACCGGCGCCGACGGAACTGCCGACACGGCACGGTTTTATAAACAATGGATATTCCAATTCTTTTTCCGCCTGAACAATAAATCTTTCGCGTTCTTTCGGATTATCCCATTGGAATTTTCTGGCACAAAGGAATGGAACAATCGGCAACTGTTCGTGCTGCCAGATTATCTTTGTCTTTTCTTTATCCATTGCCGCACTGCTCGCAAGCACACCGCCGCCGACATACGGGAGATCAGCCATTTCAAATAAGCCTTGAATAGTGCCGTCCTCTCCAAAGCTGCCGTGCAATACCGGAAATACAACATCCGCTGTAATCGGCTGTCCGTTTACGGATAAACCGGCTGTAACGCCCCCGCCCGGGATGACGGCAACTCGTGCAGCTTTATTGCACTCTATTGTTAAAACCGCAGATGTATCCTTGCGGATATGTTCTAAGAGAGACTCAGGCTGCAAATACCATTCACCGTTTTTGGTAATGCCGATTAAATGTACGGTATGTTCGCTGCCGATGGCACGGACAACAAAAGAAGCGGAAACAAGCGAAACCTCATGCTCGCCCGACCTTCCGCCATAGATAATCGCTATATTCATAGTATACTCCGCATCGTACTCTTATGTATTTTCCAATTTTTTTAAAATTTCAACGGCGAGTGCATCTTCGGGATAAATATCAAGAACCGTTCTAAAAAATGCTTTTGCTTCTTCAGTCTTTCCTTCTTTTAACGAAATAGTTCCTAAATTTGAAATAATCTTGATATTCTCCGGTTCCTGTTCAAGTGCGCTCATCAGCCAGCGGCGGCTTTCATCAAATTGACCGAGCTCCATTAAACAGATGGCCAGTTCATTGCAAATATCACAATAGGCGACCGCCAGTTCCTTAGGAGTCTTTTTGCCAAGCTCCAGACAATGGAGAAATGCTTCCGAAGCGTCCTTCCACCGCTCCTGACGACGCAATGCCCAACCGAGTAAAAACCACGCATTCCATACTTTAGGGTGATGCTCTAAAAACTCCCGTATTTTTTCAAGCGCCTTTTCTTCTTCACCCATTTGGATAAAATCGAAAGCGCCTTTAAAGAGCTCGTCGTCGAGCGCTTGTGTTTCTATCCAGTCAATGAGCTCGGAAGCCTTTTGCCTACGGTGTGCCGTTAATTCATCTTGTGCCGTTTCAATATGTAGATATGTTTCCAATACGCTTTTTGCCTTGGGAAAGTTCTTTTGACGGATAAAGAAAAAACCGGCATTAAAAAAGGCATCAGGCAACGGCGACTCGGCAGCCAACACCTCTTTATACGCTTGAAAGGCTTTATCGGTATAATAGTCGGCATAGTCTTCCGCACCGGCTTGTTCATAAAAGCGAGCACGTTCATCCATCAACAACGCAACGTTCAGCTTTGTTTGCATATTTTCCGGAAATAGCCCTTCAAGTGCGAACAGTAGCTGTTCCGCTAAGTCAAAATCGGCATTTTTTATCTTTAGAATTGCGGCATTGGTCATCTCTTCGAGAATATTCGGCCGTAGCTCTTTAAAAATATCTCGATAGTATGCAATATGTTGATTATCCCGTTCATAAGCGAATACATTCAACATACCGGCTAAAATCATCTCTTCTGAAATAGTTTCCAGTCTAAAATCTTTCCCTTCATCCGTTAAAAGAAGTGGGAGCGGTATCGATGAATCAAAGCCGGGAATTTTTGCCGTTAAAGCATATTCCTCAGGTACCTTGATGTAAATGAGCTGCTTATCGGAGTTTTCCATATTGTATATGTCCTATTGCTTACGAAGATTGTACGCGCGTTTGTAAACCGAATTAGGGGTAGATTTTGCGTTGTTGATTAAAGTATTGGGTCAAGCGTATTTTATAAGCAAGCGGTACGGTCGAGGCGTTATATGTCATTGCCACTGCAATAAGGTCTTTTCGTTTTTCAACCAATTCTGCTCGGATGATTTTACCGCGTAGTCCGACAATGACGGTGGGTTCATCAAAATCAAATTTTAGTACGCAATCTTTGTTTAACAAGAACGGAGCAATCCCTGCCATAATAAACTTTGCTCCGGAATATGAAATATCTCGTACGATACAGCGGCGAGGTATATTTTCTATATAGACAATTGTTTCTTTTTTGCTTAAAGAGAGCTTTCGCATTGCCTCCGCATTTAATTCAATGCGTTCATCCCCGCGTTTGGTAGCGTTTGCTTTTGCATCGACAAGAAGCCCTAGTTTTTCAATTAAATCGTCAGGAGCACGCTGTGTATATTCAATATTGAGTAAGAGCAAATCGGGCGTTACGGTGTATGGGGTACAGCTTACAACCTTCCCGGAAACAAAAAACGAAAGATCGCTTTTTCCATTCGTTTGAGAAAAGGAAAACCACAGAGAAATTGCTGTGGAACCCTCGCTTATTTTTTCATATATTCCGCAATGCTGGGGCACAATAACCTTTGCGCCTATCATTGAAGAAGAATTGATGACGCACGGCCACGGTCCGCCTTCGGCACCGACGCAGCGTATCGACGATTGCTGCGCGTTAAGATTCATCGCCTGGATAACTTCTTTCGTAAAAGTTATTTCCGCCTTTTGGAAAAAATCATAATATTTATTAACCTGTTGGCTCGTCAGGAATCCCATGCTTACAATAATAAATTTATTTTATTAAAAGGTCAAGTATTTGCATTAAAGCGAAAGGTGAAGTATAAATTGCAAGAGGTAGTGCCCAAAAAAGGAATTTTATTCGTGCGAGGGTTTAATACTCGCCGTTCCTCTACCGGCATCCGTGCCGGATCGCACACACAGTGTGAAACGTTGAGTAGTGTGCCCCGACGCTTGCATCGGGGGTGTTGATTTTAGAACATTCCGATAAATTCTTCCGTCAATAGACCCCCGGAAAGCCGGTTAAAAACCTACATAGATATTGCAGTAATTCCCCATTATGACCTATCAATTATCGCATTACAAATTAAGAATTCATAATTCATAATTAAGAATTACCTTCCGCAGCAGTGCTTGTATTTTTTGCCGGAGCCGCAGGGGCACGGATCGTTTCTGCCGACTTTAGGCGCAGTGCGTACTACTTGGACGTTTTCCGGCTTGCTGCTGGAACCCATCGGGGAGCTGCTCTGATGGAAGGAACCCATGGAGCTGTGGTGCGCGGAGCCTTGCGGGATGCGGCGGTTGGGGGTACGCGAAGCGGGTTCTTCGGTACTAATCCGTACCAATACCAGTAAGGAGGCAATGGAGAAGCGGATTTCGTCGAGCATCGCGTAAAAGATGTCGAAACCTTCAAGTTTGTATTCCGTGAGCGGATTTTTCTGACCGTAAGAACGGAGGTAGACAGCTTCGCGCAGGGCTTCCAGATTTTCTAAGTGATCGAGCCATTTACGGTCTATCGCCTGTAAATACTGGTAGCGGATAAACATATTAAGGTTTTCATTGCCGGCAAGCGCAATCTTTTCTTCGATATTCGCTTTGAGCGCGGCGTAGATTTTCTGCTGCAATGCGCTGGTGTCGGCGGCATGGGCCGACTTTGTGTCCTCATCGCTGAAGATGTAGCCGAACTTTGCTTTGAGGTTTGCTTGCAGCTCTTTCAGCTCTTCCGGTTTTTCCTTGCGGGAACCGTGCTTGAACTGCTCGAATGCATCATCAAGGTATTCTTCTATTGTGGTATAAATGCGCTCAACAAGGTGTTCATCCTGCAAAATCTTATCGCGCTGTTCATAGATAAAGCCTCGCTGTTCGTTCAGCACGTCGTCATATTCAAGGAGATGCTTACGGATATCGAAGTTGCGCTCTTCAACCTTGGTTTGTGCCTTTTCGATACTCTTGTTGAGCCACGGATGTTCGATCGGCTCGCCGGGTTCCATACCGACCTTTGTCATCACCCGCTTGAGGTTTTCGCCCCCGAACAGACGCATCAAATCATCATCAAGGGAAAGGAAGAATTTTGAACGTCCCGGATCGCCCTGCCGTCCCGAACGGCCGCGCAGCTGATTGTCGATACGGCGGCTTTCGTGCCGTTCGGTACCGATAACATACAATCCGCCGAGCGATTTAACTTCCTTGTAGTCTTCCTGCCACTTCTTGTATTCTTCATCGTATATTTTTTGATACGCTTCCGGCTCGGCTTCGGTTCCTGCCCGTCTGCGCGCCCTAAATTCGGGACTGCCGCCGAGCTTGATGTCGGTACCGCGTCCTGCCATGTTGGTCGCAATCGTAACCGAACCTTTTGCGCCCGCTTCCGCGATGATGAGCGCTTCCCGTGCGTGATTCTTGGCGTTCAATACCTCGTGCCGGACACCTTTCCGGGTGAGCAGCGCCGAAAGCTTTTCAGATTTTTCGATAGACACCGTACCGACCAGTACCGGCTGTCCGCGTTTATGCGCTTCGGCAATCTCGTTACAGAGCGCTTCCCATTTTTCCGCTTCGTTCAGGTAGACCACATCGTGTTCGTCCTTGCGGATAACCGGCAGGTTGGTCGGGATAACCACAACATCGAGCGAATAAATCTTGTTGAACTCAACCGCTTCGGTGTCCGCCGTACCGGTCATACCGGACAGCTTGTCGTACATACGGAAGAAGTTCTGAAAGGTGATAGTTGCCATCGTACGGTTGCGCTGAGCAATGCGGATATGCTCCTTCGCTTCGATAGCCTGATGCAAGCCGTCCGAATAGCGGCGTCCTTCAAGAATACGTCCCGTGAACTCATCGACAATCTGCACCTGTCCTTCTTTTACAACATAATCGACATCAATGTGATAGAGGATGTGGGCGCGTACCGCCTGCGTAAAGTAGTGAATATATTCAAAGTTCTCTTCTTCAAAGAGGCTGCCGTTGATTAAGCCCTGTTTTTGCAGGATATCCTGAATGTGCAGCATACCGGCATCGGTAAAGGACACGCGGCGGCTCTTTTCGTCGAGAGTATAGTCACCGATAATCTCTTCCCCTTCCAGCTCGTTGGGGTATTCACCGGTTTCGGGATTTTTCTTAACCTCTTCAAGCTGATCGACGAACTTATCGACATCGAAATACCGCTTAGTGTCGTCTTCGGCTGCGCCGGAGATGATGAGCGGGGTACGCGCCTCGTCGATGAGGATGGAGTCTATTTCGTCCACAACCGCGAAGGAAAAGCCGCGCTGCACTTTTTCTTCTATTGTAAGTTGCATATTGTCGCGCAGATAGTCAAAACCGAATTCGTTATTGGTACCGTAGGTAATGTCCGCATTGTAAGCAGCTTTCCGCGCAGCGTTATCCATGTTGGAAAGGATTGCGCCGACACTAACTCCGAGGTATGCGTAGACGGGACGCATCCAATCGGCGTCGCGCTCTGCAAGGTAGTCGTTGACGGTTACAATATGTACACCCTTCCCGGAAAGGCTGTTGAGGTATGAAGCGGCAATACTCATCAAGGTTTTACCTTCACCGGTCTTCATTTCGACGATGCGTCCCGAATGGAGAACCAGCGAACCTAAAAGCTGTACATCGTACATACGCTCATGCAAAATACGCCGCGCCGCCTCCCGCGCTAACGCAAAGGCTTCGGGGATAAACGCATCGAGCGATTCGCCTTTTGCAAACCGATCCTTAAATTCGGCAGTCTTTTGCTTAAAATCTTCGGGAGCAAGAGCAAGCGCCCATGCTTCTTTTTCATTTATCTGATGAAGAACGGGAAGGAGTGCTTTAATGTCCCGTTCGTGCTGTGAACCGAAAACGGCTTTAATTATTTTATCTGCAATCATTGTATCAATGTACCGAGATTTGCCTTAAATGTCAATTTTTGAAGAAAAACGGTTATTAGGAAAATCGCAGTAGAGAGACACTTCAAGCGATTTTCTTCCTTTGTGCGAAATTTCACACAATTTATGTTACCAGACGGGTAAACGTATCAGACGAGTTAATATAAATCGCAAAATCAGGAGGTTGGGCAA
>CAJPTT010000104.1 GCA_905373565.1 uncultured Treponema sp.
TCATAAAAGATACTGATGAAAAAATTGAAGAAGCCGAAAAACGGCAAGGCGCACAGTATAGCGATGTTTTTTATACTGTCGACGGGAAAAATACCGACGTACCTCTTACCGACGTACCGGAACTCTTTAAACCGTATTTGACTTCTATTGCCGAGTACCGTGTCAAACTTGAAAAAAATGCAATCGATATCGAATATATCGAAAACGAAATTGCAGTTGCCGGTGAGGAGCGTAAAATAGAAGCGTTGCAAAAAGCTATCGTCGGCTATAAAGACGGTATTACACAGTATGAAAAGCTCATCGAAACAGCTGAACAGGATATTGCACAGGCAGAAAAAATAAAACTGGAGTTCGCAAAAAGAAATAATGAGTTGAAAGCTCAAGGTTCCGATTGAAGCCTTGATACCGGATCAACCCACCAAGTCTTTGGGCGGAAAAAACCTTCTGCATAGACCGCGCTGCGCCCCGGTTCGAATAACTGAAACTTTCGGATATTTTTTATGATATTCCATTTTTTTACCTGCATACCATACGGTTCCAGAAAGTTGAGCGGTTTCATTTTTCCAAAACCGCATCTGGTGTCATACACTGCAGTTGCAACCTTGATAAATACGCTGTAAGGCGCACTCAGCCACATATCCAGCGGTTTTTGTTCTTGTGTAAAGCATGCTCCTACTTGCAGTTTTTCTATATTTTCTATCGGCAAGAGCGTTTCGATAGGATCTCCGTAGCTGAAAGTAGTTTGCGCATTTCTCAAAACGTCACCGGATATTTCGAACCGCTTGTTATTCGGCGCAAGATAGCGGTATATACAGTCGATCAGTTCAAATAAGTTTATATAGAGTTCTACCGACTTGTCGAGCATGAGCGCCATATCCTGATCAGTTACGGTGTATATCGTATTTTCCGGTATCGGCATCTCCGAAAACATTTTTTCAAGAATCGGATATGACTCATCCGCCCCTATTCCGAAAGTATGTAGTGAACATAAGAGAGAAAAAGTGATCAATAACAGAATTCGTTTATATATTTTATACATAAAGTCCTTTTTTTACGGCAACGCCCATTCGATTTTTTTTGTTTCACGCTGCTCAAAGGCTTCCGTGAGCAGCGGCATTATGTCTATGCGTGCAAAGATGTCCTCTGCATCCTTCTGCCGTGTATGCAATACCGGATGCTTAGGCGAAAACAGTACGCAGCAATCTTCATACGGTAAGATGGACGTTTGATAGGTTCCGATATCGACTGCATACCGTATAATTTCTTCTTTGTCCATACCGATAAGCGGGCGCAAAATCGGAAGTTTTGCGCAGCTGCCGGTAATCGTAAGGTTTTCGATTGTTTGGCTTGCCACCTGCGCAAGGCTTTCTCCCGTAACCAAACACTGAGCATTGATTTTCTCGGCCAGCATCTCGGCCGTGTGCATCATACACATTCGGAGCAGAAGCGTCAAATACGGTTCCGGCACCGTCCGCTTTAGGTGCTGCTGCACCTTGGTAAACGGCATGACGGTCATGTATCCGCCGAGTCCGTAACGGGCTAAAATACCGGCTAAGGTTTCTACCTTTTGCTGAGCTTCCGGCGACGTATACGGATGGGAATGAAAATACACATAATCGACTTTCATACCGCGGAAGAGCATTTTGTATCCGGCAACGGGAGAGTCGATTCCGCCCGAAAGCAGCAGCAGCGCCCGCCCCGAACAGCCGCAGGGGAGGCCCCTCCTGCCGATATGTTCGACGCCGTAAATGAACGCTTGCTTTTCGCGCACCTCAATGCTGATAACTGTGTCGGGGTTATGCACATCGACGGTTAAAATCCCCGCCGTATGGATGGCGCCTCCTACTTCCCGTGCAATGTCATAGGAAGTAAGGGGGAATTGTTTATCGGCGCGGCGGGCTTCAATTTTAAAGGTGCGTGCACCTTGCGCCTGCAAGTCCTTGGCTTCGGTAACAGCCGTTTCGGAAATAGCTTCGAGCGTTTTATCCGCCGGTTTTGCCTGCGCCCAACTCGTAATACCGAAAAGGTGATTTAGAGCCGCTTCTACCCGCAGCTGCAAGGCCTCATCGGTCCGTACATACATCCGCCCGGCGCGTACCTGTACGTTCGGCGCCGCTCCGTCAAAATAGCTTCTGAAGTTTTGCGCAAGCCGCCGTTCAAAATCCTTTAGGTTCCCTTTTTTAAGATTTATCTCTCCGATTTTTGCCAGATAAAAAAGCTCCGCCATGTGAGTCTCGTTAAACCTCCGTTACATTGTTAAATCGTGCCCGCGATGGCGGTGCCGAACGTAATTGCGTTATCAATGGACACCACATCAAAATAAATGCCGCGGTTTTGTGTCAGCGCCGTATAGAGGTGCGCGATAACGGCATCATGCAAGCGGTACGTTTTTAAAAACGTTGTACCCTCTGAAAGGATACAAACCGGCAGCGCAGGATTTTTCCCCTTGCCTGTTTTAATGACAGCCGCCGCGATATTCCCCGCAGCAAGCCGTGCCGTGCGCATAATTAACACATCCAATATCCGGCAGAGAACCTCGCGGTCTTCTTCCGTGCCGCCGGCTAACAGCTGTCCGAGCGGGGTTTGATCGGAATACGGCGCTTGCAAAAAGCGGTTTACATCGATGAGCGGAAGGTCGGCAATGGTAGCAAACGCTTTTTTAACGCCGGCGGAAAAAAGATTGTCCGCAGCGGCGGCCCGTATCATCACCGAAGCAACCGATCCGAGGTAGGCGCCGGAGCACATTTTTTCAAACCAAAACATCTGCGGCTGGTCGGTCTTTTTTGCGAACGCTTCGTCAAAATCGCTGCGTGGCTGCTTGTTCGACTTCCCTGACTCGCAGACGACAATCTGCGCGGGCAAGGCTACGGTACCGGCGCTGTTCGACGCAATTTTCGGAATGTTCTGATATTCGATATACGCGGCGTTCATTCCGGTTCCGAGGATAAAGCCTACATACGAATCGTATTTTTTTCCGCCGACAGCAGTCGATGCCCCCGCGAGGAGCGCCGCAACCGTATCGTTTAACAGCACAATGCGTTTCAGCTTATTCCAGCCCCGCTGCATCAGCGCCGCCTCCAGATTTTGACCGACTAATGAACCGATTACCTCGGGTGCTTTGATTTCCTGAGAAAATTGCAGCACTTCGCCGTCGCCTTCCGGAGTAATTTTCATCGCATACGAAAAGCAAAACGCGATAGAATCCGCAGCGTTTTTCAAATGATCTAAATAGGAGGCGATGGTGGCAAAAAACTCCGCTTTGGAATATTCACGATCGGTTGCCGGCATCGGCTTCCGTTCAAGCTGACTGATAGACGGGATGCTGTTTTCGTCAAAGGTAACTAAGCATGAGCGGAAATTGGTTCCGCCCGCATCGATAACGATAACCGAAGTATTTTTGGGCGGCTGCTGAGGCGGCATAAACCACGTAGGAATCATATCCAGAGCCGGCCCCGTACCGACGGGAATACTCGGATCCCGTTTCAGCCCTTCTTCCATATCATATAGCAGTGTATCGATAACCGTATTGACCGTGGGGCCTTCCGCATCGAAATTATGCCGTCCGAAAAACGCAGCGACTGAATGCCGAATGTCCATTGTAATGCCTCCCTATAAATTCATTCATCCGTATGTGATGCAAAGACATATCTCAAAACGAATCGAGTTTTGAAATATGTTCTATAATATCTATAATAACGAAATACTTCGTCCCGCACACTGTGCCCGCATATCGTCGGGCCATACCGAAACCTGCGTTTCACCGATATGCGCTTTCCGCAAAAAGAACATACAGAGCCGTGACTGCCCGATTCCCCCGCCGATGGTTTGGGGCAGCTCTCCGTTCAGCAGCTTGGTATGAAAAAACAGCGATGCCCGTTCCATGCAGTTGCGGGCGGCAAGCTGTTCCCTCATCGTTTGAGGACTTACCCTGATTCCCATCGACGAAAGTTCAAGCACATCCTTCAATACGGGATTCCATACCAGTAAGTCACCGTTTAATCCGTGCCGTCCGCTGCCGGTTGCAGTAATCCAGTCATCATAGTCGGGCGCCCGACCGTCATGCGGGACTCCGTTCGCAAGCGGTGCGCCGATACCGATTAAGAAGACAGCACCGTATTGTTGAGCGCACTTCCGTTCCCGTTCCTTTCCGGAAAGATTCGGATACTGTGCATAGAGATCTTCCGCATGGACAAAGGTGATATGCTTCGGCAGAATCGACTCGATTGCCGAATAGTTATCATAGATAAAAAACTCGGTACACTTTAAGCAATCGTATATTTTTTCTACGGTTGCCTTCAGAAAATCGAGCGTTCGGTCGGACTCCTCCATCGCGAGCTCCCAATCCCACTGATCGACATACAGCGAATGAATATTATCAAGCTCCTCATCAGCTCGGATTGCATTCATATCCGTATAAATACCGAAGCCGGACTGTAATCCCATTTCCGCTATTTTGACTCGCTTCCACTTTGCAAGCGAGTGTACAATCTCAAGCTCCTGCTCGTTCATATCCTTTACCGGAAAATGCACTGCCCGTTCCGTACCGTTCAAATCATCGTTCAAGCCCTTTCCTCTGGGAACAAAGAGCGGCGCCGTAACGCGGGTTAAGTTCAAACGGGTCGATAAAGTGAGCTGAAAAAAGTTTTTGATCCGGACGATAGCCTGTTCCGTTTCTTTACCGGTCAAAACCGGCCGGTAGTGTTCGGGGATATAAAGATGCGGCATAGACTTTCCTTAATGATTTTCACATGAGATACGCCAATCTATCTTTTTTTTAGGGAAAAAACAAGGGTGCGATTGCCTGCTTTCTGTGTGAAATTTCGTATAGTTTATTGTATTTTTATCTATTTTTGTATATGGTATTATCAAAGAGAGGGACGGGGAATGTCTTCCGGAAAAAAACTGATTAAATACAATAGCGAGCTTATCCACGATTTACCGCCGTGGGCGCAGGAGCTTGCAACCAAATACTGTACCGAAACAGTCAATCTTTATTTTGTGCACGGCAATATCCGTGATTTTTTACCGCACAATCGACGGGCAAGCACCCATTTTGTTTTTGTAAAGATATGGGACTATATCTCGGAAGTTATTTTCGGCAATAAAGATATTATCGTGTTTTACGATAAATCGAGCGGCGTGTCTTTTTGTATGCAAGAGATGGAACAAGCCTATATTGCGACGATGCACAGCCGATATCCGGAAGTTCCCATCGAAGATTTTTATTCCCGCGATCCTGTTAAAGCTTTTGCATACCTTGAACGCTATTTTACGCTCAATATGGGTAGCGGTCTTAGAATGGTACTTATTATCGATTATGCGGAAACGGTTATTCCTGCGGAAGAGATTGGAAACCTCGATGCAGTCGACCGCTATTGTCTGGTTACGTTGAACCGCTGGTCGCACGACCCTCAATTTACCAACGAAGATATTTCGGTTGTCATGTTGACTGAAAACCTTGCCGATGTGAACTCTCGGCTTGTTGCCTCTCCGTCAACGGTGAAAGTTGCCATCCCGCTTCCGTCGGAAACAATCCGTATCCATTTTTTAACGTATTTGCAGGATAAGGGAGAATTGTTATTGGAGCGGCTTCTGAATGCCGAACGGGTGGGAAAGTTGACATCGGGTTTAAATTTACTAAATCTTAATCAGCTGGCAAAAGAGTCGTATAACGAAGACGTACCGATTACATTTGAATATCTCCGTAAAAAAAAGCAGGAGATTATCGAAAATGAAGCGGGCGGTCTGCTGGAATTTTTGGAAACGGAACACGACTTGTCTTTTATTGCGGGACATGAATTTGTCAAAAAACGTTTTAAGTCTATGGCAAAAGCGCTCAAACAGGGGCGAACCGATGTACTCCCGATGGGGTATTTAATTTCGGGACCGATCGGTACGGGTAAGTCCTTCCTCGTTTCGGCATTTGCCGGAGAGATCGGTATCCCGATGGTGAGGCTTAAAAACTTTCATACGCAATGGCAGGGAACAACCGAATCGAATTTGGAAAAAGTGCTGAACATCCTGCGGGCGATGTCTCCCGTTGCCGTGATGATCGACGAAGCCGATGCCGTGTTAGGGAATCGTAAAATGCAGGACGGCGCAGGGTCTTCGCGTGTGTTTGCGCAAATTGCAAATTTTATGGGAAATACCGATTACCGCGGTAAAATTATTTGGTTTTTAATTACCAGTCGTCCGGACTTATTGCCGATAGACTTAAAACGACAGGGAAGGGCGGAGGAGCACTTGGCTCTTTTTTATCCCGAAACGCTGGCGGAAAAAGTTGAGATTTTTGAAACGCTGCAACGAAAGTTAAAGATTAAAACGAAAGACATTTCTTTTGCCAATATCATCAATAAAAAACTGAAATTTCCTATATCCGGAGCGGACATCGAGGCTATTTTGGTTCGGTCAAAAATGAACGCAAGTGCGGACAACCGCATGATGTTAACAACGGAAGACATCGAACAGACAATCGACGATTTTATTCCACCTTCCTATCCGTATGATATTGAATTACAGAATTTAGTCGCCGTGCTCGAATGTACCAGTAAAGAGATGCTGCCTAAACAGTATCAGAAAATTCAGCGCTCGGAACTGCTCGCAGAGATACAAGAATTAAAACAGCTGCTTGGAGAAAAATAAGCCGCTTTGTTCTATTTCACATGGAAAATAGGGCATCTCTACAGACTCGGTTAGATTTGCTTTGCATCCTTAGGAATAGAGATGCCCGGAGCGGTTTAAACTGAATTGGGATTACGCGGCCGTTTCCGGCTTTATGCTCAATTATTTAAAAATGTCCAATTATTTCTCGGTTTTTTAATCCTCAAGGTTCGGCCACGTCAGCACCTTTGAACTTAACTGGGCAAATTCTTTTGCAACTATTTTGGCATCGCGGAGCGGAACTCCCGCTTCCTTGTTTAAAGTTTGCTCAAAGAACAGCTCTATGGATTGAAATACATCGGGGAGCGGATAGAATAGAAAAGCAAAGTTGACTCCGGTAGGCTTTACGATAGTAAATGCCGACAAGGCCTCTTGCGGTTCCTTGCTGAAAATAATTTTTGATTGATTTTTTGCAGTGATGATATTGGAATCCTTAAACCGTAACGGCACCTGAAAGTCGCGCTCACGGCAATAGGGTTCCATCGATTTATGAGAATAGTTTTCCGGTTCAACAAACAAGAAAAGTTTTTTTCCATTTGTTTGAAAGGTTAATCCATTACCGGTTAGGTAAATATCCTTTAAGGTTGCGTAAGAAACGATCTCGTAGATACTGTATGCAGACTCTTCTTTAAAAAATGATGAAACAATATACCCTTGATCCATCGGCAGCTTCTGCTTTGCATACGCTTCAAAAAGATCCATCGCTTTAACTGTTGCCATACCTGTTCCTCCAAATTATATGCCGTTGCAATACGATACTAAGCCATCGCTTATTGCCAAACATCAGCATACAGTAAAAGTATAGTTCATTTATTGATAAACTGCAACGCTTCCTTTTGACATTGTTATCGCACCGGACATAGTGTCTTTCCTTCCCTTAACCATTACCCCAGCGCTTCTACCTCTGCTACGGTTAAGCCGGTCGCTTGTGAGATAATATCTACAGAAACTCCAAGCCGTTTAAAATTACTCGCATCTTGCAGTGCTTTTTGGCGAGTTCCTTGAGATATTCCTTGAGATATTCCTTGAG
>CAJPTT010000105.1 GCA_905373565.1 uncultured Treponema sp.
TTCATCATTTGCTCGCGGGCGGCGATGCAGAGCGCTTCGACAATTTCGTTGAGGTCTCCCTGCATAATCGCATCGAGCTTGTAGAGGGTCAGGTTAATCCGGTGGTCGGTTACGCGGTTTTGCGGATAGTTGTAGGTGCGGATGCGCTCCGAACGGTCTCCCGAACCTACTTGATTTTTCCGGTCTTCCGCCCGCTCCGACTGTTTCTTTGCTTCTTCCAGATCGTAGAGGCGGCTCCTCAATACGCGCATTGCCTTTGCCTTGTTTTTAATCTGGCTTTTTTCGTCTTGACAGATAACCACAAGACCGGTCGGAATATGGGTAAGCCGCACGGCGGAATCGGTGGTGTTGACGCACTGACCGCCGGGACCGCCTGCGCGCATAACGTCGATGCGTAAATCTTCCTGCTTGATAACGATTTCCGTTTCCTCCGCTTCGGGCAAAACCGCAACGGTTACCGCACTCGTGTGAATACGCCCCGAGCCTTCCGTTTCAGGTACACGCTGTACGCGGTGCACTCCCGATTCATAGCGGAGGCTTCCGTACACATACTTGCCCGAAATGGACAGTGTTACTTCTTTAAACCCGCCCAGCTCAGTTTCATTTGAGGAAAGAATTTCGTATTTCCAGTTTTTCAGTTCCGCATAGTGCGTGTACATTTTTAACAGATCCGCTGCAAAGAGCGCCGCTTCTTCTCCGCCGGTACCGCCGCGTATTTCCATAATGATATTTTTTTCTTCCAGCGGGTCGGGCGGAATGAGCAACACTTTAAGATCATTCTCGCTTTGCTCCAGCTGCGCTTCAAGATTATGCAGCTCTTCTCTCGCCATCTCTTTGAGCTCATGGTCGGTTTCTTCCTGCATCATTGCGCGGGTTTGCCCGATGTCTTTCTCCAGCCGGAGATACTGCGCATATTCTTCCATCAGCTTTGAAAGATAGGCATGTTCCCGCATTACTTCTTTATAGCGGCTTTGGTTTTTAATCAACGCAGGGTCTTGTATTTCTTGTTCCAGTTCCTTCCAGCGAACCGATAAACTCTCAAGTTTTTCTTTCATAATCATTCACCTTATAACACACTTTGAGCCGAATAAACCGGCTGATCATTTTAGCTGACAATTTTGAGGGATAGTGATAGTGTCGGAACGCAGCTAAGGCTGCTGCATGGCTTCTAAAATCTCTTTATTGTTGAACAGTTTTGCATAACCGAGTGCAGACATACCCAGCCGGTCGGCGATGTTCCAATCGGCATGATATTCTATGAGCAGCTTTACCATCGGAACATCCTTTCTGCCGACGGCAAAAATTAATGCCGTTTGACCGTTTTTACCTTGAATATTCGTATCTGCATTTTTTGAAAGGAGTAATTCTGCGGTTTTAAAATCACCGATTTGAGCGGCTTCCATTAAAGCCGAATAGGCGCGATCTTCTGCGCAGAGATTTATATCTGCACCATAGTCAAGCAACAATGAGGCAATTTCGTAGTGAGAGTTTCTAACCGCGAGCGAAAGTACCGGAGTGCCGCGTGTGTCGCGCTGTGAAGCATTATAGCCTGCCTCTAAAAAGAGCCGGACAATTTCGTATTTGCCTTCTTCTACTGCTGCAGCTAAATTCGAGTCGCAACAAGGAAAGCCGCTATGCAGTAACTGTTCGCGGGCGAGCTGTTTTCGTTCCAGTGTCAGGAAACTCTGCTGCTCTTTAACAAAATAATCTTCAAATATATCAAGAGCGAGCGGAACGGTAAATTGCTTACAGTTTTCCGGTAGGGGCAACGAGCTTCCCTGTCCAAGTGTTAAAATAGGCAGATTTCTTCCAATACCGAGTCCTAAAAAGAAAATAAACGCAGGGTCTAACGCGGACGTATTCTTACCGAAGATAAATAGAATATGTGAGGCATTATGCACTAGCGCAGTAGGAGAACATGCAGCGTCTTCCAATAGGCTATCGGCTTGATAGTGTACAACATCGCATTGATGAGATTCAATAATATGAGCAGCAGCTTCGGAGATTTCTTTTTCCGTTTTTTCGTACAAGATAACAATTTTCATAGCGATTAGGCGGTACTATAGCGTAAAATAGAAATAGTTTCAACGTATCGTTTTTTTTGTATCGTTTTTTTTGAAGCTCTGAGACTCAATCGCACCCGATCGTATCAGCGCTATCTTTGCGGTTATCGGCCCCATCAATTCATATAACACCGAAGAGGCTAAAATGATATTAAACAGGATGAGTCCGTCCTTTTCCGGCAGCATCGCTTTCCCCATAAATGCGAGTCCGATTGCAACACCTGCTTGCGGCATCAGCGCAAACCCCATATTGTTTGTTATTTTCTTATCGATCGACAGCATTTTACATGATGTGTATGCGCCGATATATTTCCCGATAATACGGATGAAGAAATACGCAACGCCGATAATTCCTGCCGTTACGATAATACTCAGATCCATATTCATACCGGAGATAATAAAAAAACTGCTCATCACCGGTGGAGAAAAATTATTCATTTGGTCGAACAGGGTTTTATCGTTTGTCCGGTTGTAATACACGGCGCCGCACACCATACAGGCAAGCAGCGGGCTTACCTCAAAATAGGAGCAGATAGCGGAAATTAAAAAAAGAAACGCGACGGCTAAAATCAGTCTGTTATCGAAACTTCGCTTTTCCGTAATGAGAAATTCCATACACAAGGCGGTAAGGAAGCCTAATATCAGCATAGCTGCATTGAGTCCGACCGGCGTTATAATACTCATGATATTGAAGACATCGCTTTCTTGCGCATTAACGACAGCAACCATAATACTGAACACAAAAAGGCAAACGACGTCGTCAAAGGCGGTGATACGCAGCAGCAAATCGACAAACGGGCCTTTCCCATTGTATTCCTTTATCGTCATAATCGTGCTGGCGGGGGCAGTCGCAGTTGCAATTGCGCCGAGTAAGAGCGAGAACGAAAGCCTCATCTTAAAGACGAAGAGCATAACGGCGGTAACTAAACATCCTGCCAAAAGCGATTCGCAGAGCGTGATAAATACGACATTTTCAAGTTCTTTTTTGCCGTCGCTTCGTTTAAAGTACCGTCCCATATCAAAAGCGATAAAGCTGAGCGCAATAACCGAAATAACGTCCAAGTTGACAATAAAATGGCGGTGGATTAAATGTAATCCGCTCGGGCCGATCAGTATTCCGGCAAGAATATAGCCGCTTACTTTCGGCAGCTGGAGTTTTTTGGTGAATCGAGTGACTAAAAAACCGCTTATCAATATCAGCGCAAAGGATATCAGAATTGTGGTCGGTAAATTAAGGTCTTTAACGATGTTGGAAATAAAATCGATTATATTCATCTTTTTGCTCATTTTTGATACGATAGCGGTACTCTAAAATAGTTTAATATCAGTAGAGTTCTATATAATATATACTATACTATATATTTTTAAAAGGCTTACGGCAAGTTTACGCATTGGCAAAAGGATAATTAATTTCGATGAGGTCATTCCAATTCTGTTCTCAAGCAGCTTGGATCATCGGGCATTATCATTCCATTTTTTGCCGAAGGAATCCGATACACTTGTAAAATCCCACTTGTAAAACCGCTGTAAAACCCGTATAGTATCATCCTACGAAAGACTTTTTTCGGATGTCAAAACATCCTGCAAAAGTTTTTATAGGAGTGGGGTATGGATAAATATGTATGCGATTTATGCGGTTATGAGTATGACCCTAACACCGGTGATACTGAAGGTAACATTAAGCCGGGTACTCGGTTTGAAGATATTCCTGAAACGTGGGTATGTCCCCTCTGCGGCGTTTCAAAGGATGGGTTTAAAAAGGTTTAAACAAGGAAACACGATATGACAAAAAATGATTTTATCAGTGCAATCGGATATGACGGTGCCGCCGCAGTAGTCGATAAAGAACGGCGTGCTAAAAACGGCGGAAAGAGCTTGATGGAATTGCTTGAAGCCGGCGCTTTCCGCAGTGCAGCAGCTTTTGCAGCTTACAATGATTCTCAAGAGGAGTTGCAAACTGTTACGGATTATTACAATAAGTTAGCTCATTCCGATTATACCGCGGAAAATATCTTGCGGGTATTCGGTATTACCAAAACCAACAGCAAAAAAGTAATCCTTTTATAATAGATTTATAATAGATGTTATCGCAAACTCAATCTAAGGAAAATCTCTAAAATGTTTTACACAAAGGAGTTGTATAATGTCGTATCCTTTTGGCGATATTGAAAAAAAATGGCAAAAATATTGGAAAGATCATAAGACGTTTAAAGTAACCGAAGATGAAAATTATCCGCCTGAGAGACGGGCGTATGTATTGGATATGTTTCCGTATCCGTCAGGCGCGGGCTTGCATGTGGGGCACCCTGAAGGATATACGGCAACCGATATTTATTGCCGATACCTCCGCATGAACGGATATGCGGTACTGCACCCGATGGGGTTTGACTCCTTCGGCTTACCGGCGGAAAATTACGCCATTAAAACCGGTACTCACCCGCGTATTACGACAAAAGAAAATATCGATACCTTCCGGAGGCAAATACAGGCGTTCGGTTTTTCCTACGACTGGGATCGCGAACTTGCAACTTCTGATGTGGACTATTACCGCTGGACACAATGGATATTTTTACAGCTGTATAAAAAAGGTTTGGCTTACGAAACGGAAGCGCCGATTAACTGGTGCCCGAGCTGCTTAACCGGCCTTGCGAATGAGGAAGTGAAAGAAGGCTGCTGCGAACGGTGCAGCACACAGGTTGTCCGCAAGAATGTCCGGCAGTGGATGCTCAAGATTACTGCGTATGCGGAGCGACTCCTTGAGGATTTGGAAGAACTGGATTGGCCTCAGTCCGTTAAGATGATGCAGCGGAATTGGATCGGCAAAAGCACCGGAGCGGAAATAGACTTTCATCTTGCCGCTCCGTATGAAAGCGAAAAGATTACCGTATATACCACTCGGCCGGATACTATTTTCGGGGCGACCTATCTCGTGCTTGCTCCGGAACACCCGCTCGTTATGCGCATTGTCAGCGGGGAGCAAAAAGACGCCGTACAGCACTATATTGACGAGACGGCAAAGAAAACCGACCTTGAACGGACTGAACTTGCAAAAAAGAAAACCGGTGTCTTTACCGGCGCATACGCGGTAAACCCGCTGACAAAAGAATCTATTCCGATTTGGATTTCCGATTATATTTTGGTTTCTTACGGAACCGGCGCCATTATGGCGGTTCCGGCGCATGATGAGCGGGACTGGGAATTTGCCAAGCTCTTTTCGCTGCCGATTATTCAAACGGTTGCTTCCGAAACCGAATGGAAGGAAAAGGGAGCCGCCGGTAATTATCGAGCTGTACCTAAAGAATGTACCATTGCTGATGGGTATGCGGTAAATTCAGGCGAATTTACAGGACTTCCGACGCGGGAAGCAATAGAGCGTGTTACCGACTATGCCGCCGCTAACGGCTTCGGAAAAAAGGCCGTTAATTATAAGCTCCGCGACTGGGTATTCAGCAGACAGCGGTACTGGGGAGAACCTATCCCGTTGGTGCATTGCCCGAAATGCGGCGTGGTTCCGCTGGACGAAAAGGATTTACCGCTCGCCTTGCCTGAAACGGATAGCTACACCCCTTCCGACACGGGAGAAAGCCCGCTTGCCAAGATACCCGAATGGGTGAATACCGTGTGTCCGCACTGCGGCGCCCCTGCCCGCCGCGAAACCAATACCATGCCTCAATGGGCGGGTTCCTGCTGGTACTATCTCCGTTACCTTGATCCTCATAATGCACACCGTTTTTGTGCCAAGGAAAAAGAAGCGTATTGGATGCCTGTTAATCTCTACGTCGGCGGTGCGGAACATGCGGTACTCCACCTCCTCTATGCCCGCTTTTGGCACAAGGTACTGTACGATTTAGGTGTGGTGCATACCAAAGAACCGTTCATGCGGCTGGTGAATCAGGGGATGATCACTTCCTTTGCGTATCAGCGTGGAAACGGGTCGCTCGTACCGGTCGATGAGGTTGTGCAGACCGGCGATGATGCTTTTGAAGAAAAGAGTACCGGCGAAAAATTGAAGCGGGTTATCGCAAAGATGTCGAAGAGCTTAAAAAATGTCATCAATCCTGATGAGATGATCGCTCAATACGGCGCCGATTCGTGCCGTATGTATGAGATGTTTATGGGGCCGCTCGATATGTCCAAACCGTGGAATACGCAAGGGCTGATCGGTATTTTCCGCTTTTTAGAGAAAATCTGGGCTCTTTCCGAAAAAGAGCTGATTTCCTGTCCGGTGAACGACATGAGTACGCCGGAACATGCGGAAATTACCAAGATCCTCAATAAGTCCATTAAAAAGATAACCGAAGATACCGCATCGCTCAACTTCAATACGGCAATCAGCCAGATGATGATTTTTGTCAACATGCTCGGAAAATATCAGACCGTGCCCCGCTTTGCATGGGAGGCATTTGCCAAGCTGCTTGCGCCCTACGCACCGCACCTCGCCGAAGAGCTGTGGGAGAAGTTAGGCCATACGGAAACAATTGCATATGCGCAGTGGCCGATGTTTGTCGAAAAGTTTTGCATCGATTCCGAATGTACGATTGTCGTGCAAATCAACGGAAAGGTGCGCGATAAATTTCAAGCCGCCGTCGATTTGCCAAAAGATGAGCTTGAAGCGCTCGCGTTAAAAACAGATGGCGCACAGCGCTTCCTCAGCGATAAACAGCCTAAAAAGGTTATCGTTGTGCCGAATAAGATTGTAAATATCGTCATCTAATAACCTTTTGAAATATACGGAGCATCTACTTCGTTGCTGCGCAAAAATAAATGCTCAACGTACACCAAGTACGTCTCCGCTTTATTTTTGCTCGCGCCTCGTATCTGCGCCGTCTATTTCAAAAGGCTTACGGAAGGGGTGTATACCGCGTGCAGCTTCTGAAAATGCTCAACGTATCAGAGCGGACAGGGATGTCCGTGGTTCCGTGCAGTAGCGACGTTTTTGCACAGCAAAAACTCGCGTTCAAAAATTGACAAGGAGGTCAATTTTTGAACTTGCCACGGACGGCGGTGGTTCTAGTCAGTAGCGTGTTTGCCCTGCAAACACGTAGGTACAAAATGTACACGGAAGTACATTTTGTACCGTGCCTGCGGGTGTTTTTTGTACGCTCCTAGCATCTGCATCGTCTATTTCAAAAGGCTTACGGAGGGGGTGTATACCGCGTGCGGCTTCTGAAAATGCTCAACGTATCAGAGCGGACAGGGATGTCCGTGGTTCCGTGCAGTAGCGATGTTTTTGCACAGCAAAAACTCGCGTCCAGAAGTGTACACGGATGTACACTTCTGGACAGTCTATTTCAAAAGGCTAACGGAAAGCTATATACCGCGTGTGGCTTCTGAAAATGTTCAACGTATCAGAACGCCCAAGGACGGGCGTAGTTCCAAGCAGAAGCAAGTTTGCTCCTGCAAACTTGCTGCTCAAGAATGTACACGGATGTACATTCTTGGGCGAGGATGTCGGTGGTTCCAAGCAGCAGTGACGTTTTTGCTGCAAAAGCTCGCCGTTCGGGAATGTGCAAGAATGCACATTCGCCGAACAATGACATCCGTGCCAAAAAGTCTAAGAAGCTGCCTGCTGTACTGAGCCGTGAGGAAACGGCAAAGATAGTCTCTCTTTTGCCCAGGA
>CAJPTT010000106.1 GCA_905373565.1 uncultured Treponema sp.
GTTGCGGAACGTTACCTATACCGGAAATAAAACAAAAGATAAGAACTTTATCGTCGATAAGCAAATGTTCTCGCGCGAAGTGCGGAATTGTACGGTCGGCGTACTCGGATTGGGCCGAATCGGTATGACGGCGGCAAGGCTGTTTAAGGGCTTGGGCGCAAATGTTATCGGTTTTGATATCTTCCCGAAAACCGGTGTTGAAGACATCGTAACGCAGATGTCGATGGATGAGGTGCTTGCAAAGTCCGATATTATCACGCTTCATGCGCCGTACATCAAAGAAAACGGAAAAATCATTACGAAAGAAACAATTGCGAAGATGAAGGATGACGCCATCCTTATCAATACGGGACGTGGAGAGCTTGTCGATACCGATGCATTGGTTGAAGCGTTGGAAAACGGAAAATTATACGGCGCGGGTATCGATACCTTGGATAACGAAGTTGAAATCTTCTTTAAAGATTTTAACGGAAAAACCTTGCCCGTTCCTGCATTTGAAAAACTGATCAATATGTATCCCAAGGTTATTATTACGCCGCACGTAGGTTCCTATACCGATGAGGCTGCATTAAATATGATCGAAACGACCTTCGATAACCTAAAAGAATATGTTGAGACCGGAGATTGCAAGAACAAAATTCAATAATTATCAGTATGAACGTTTCTAAAAGGTTTGCTTAAACCTTTGGAGGTTTTCATAAGTGCGACAGTAAATGCATCTTGTATGAGGAGGTAATAAAAGATGGCTACATTTACGTTTGATATGTATCTAACGTTGGGACTGGCGATTGTACTGTACCTGTTGGGAAGCGGTATTAAAGCCAAAGTCGGGATTTTGCAGAAGTACTACATTCCTGCGCCGGTTATCGGAGGAACACTGTTTTCAATTGTAATGTTGATAGGTCATAATATGGGACTGTTTTCATTTACATTTGACGGAAACTTAAAGAATTTCTTCATGGTTGTGTTCTTTACCACTATCGGTTTCTTGGCGAGTGTTTCCGCATTGAAAAAGGGCGGTATCGGTGTTATCCTCTTTTTAATTGCTGCAGTTATTCTTGTTATTATTCAAGACGGTGTCGGTGTCGCTTTGGCAAAGGTATTCGGGCTTAATCCCGGTATCGGTTTGGCGGCAGGTTCCATCCCGCTGACCGGCGGACACGGAACTTCCGGTGCTTTTGGGCCTTATTTGGAAGAGCGCGGGGTTTCGGGCGCTACGGTTGTTGCAATCGCTTCGGCAACGTACGGTTTGGTTGCAGGATGCGTGATCGGCGGTCCGATTGCTAAACGCTTAAAGGATAAACACAACTTAGTGTGCAAAGAAGGTGATGCTCAGAAAGCAGGTCAAGAACAGGCTGAAAAGGAAGAGACGCTTGCACAGAAAGCTTCAATGAGTGAGAAATCCTTCTTCAAAGCGGCCGCTATGATCGGTATTGCAATG
This sequence comes from uncultured Treponema sp., assembly GCA_905373565.1. GTDB lineage: Bacteria > Spirochaetota > Spirochaetia > Treponematales > Treponemataceae > Treponema. The sequence goes on from CAJPTT010000106.1 coordinate 1,442, forward strand.
GGTGTCGGCGGTCTTATCACGCCCCTTATTAAAAAAGCGGGATTGTCTTTGCCGGCATACCTTATTCCGATGCTTATTGCCGCAATTATGCGTAATGTTGTCGATAAAACTGAAAGCAAGACGCCTATCGATGAAATCGGTATTATCGGAAGCGTATGTCTTTCTTTCTTCTTGGCTATTGCATTGATGTCGATGAAGTTGTGGGAATTGGCGGATTTGGCAATTCCTCTTGTTGTAATTCTTCTGGTACAGACGGTTGTTATGGGCTTGTTTGCGTATTTTGTTACCTTCAATATTATGGGACGGGATTACGATGCGGCGGTTATCTCAACCGGCCACTGCGGTTTCGGTATGGGCGCAACCCCGAACGCTATCGCTAACATGGAAGCCTTTACTTCGGTAAACGGTTTCTCCACAAAAGCGTTCTTAGCGGTTCCGCTCGTCGGATCGCTGTTTATCGACTTTATTAATGCGATCGTTATTCAGACATTTACCAGTATTTTTGTCGGATAATTCTGCATAGCGAATACGAGTTATATAAGCTAAAAAGTGCTTTACTGCCTCACGGTAAAGCACTTTTTATATTATGATATCGTAGACGTCTATCTCGTCTATCTTATAAAAGATTTTTTTCAAATTACTTATATAAATAGGAGGTGTGGATGATTACAACAGAGTATATAAGCTTTGTTACAAGCTTATTGTCCTCTCTGCTGGGGTTAGGTATTGTGTTTTTATCTCTGATGTTTTTGGCGATTTATGTTACAATCGTTTCAAAAATCATATCAGGTTTAGAGAAAAACTTACCGGCCAAACCTCAAGCGGCCCCTGCACAGGCGGCTGCATCTGCTGTCGCAAGTACAAAACCGTCTGCGGGTTCCGAAGCGGTAAAAGTTGCCGTTATCGCGGCTGCGATCAGTGAAGAACGGCGCGAATCGGTCAATTCATTCGTAATCACGAATATTAAGAAATTATAAATTATTAGGAAAGGAGTATTGTGGTATGAACTATGTCGTTACCGTAAATGGTGAAAAATATGAAGTCGAAGTAGAAAGAGTCGGCGGAGGGACGTCCTCATTGTCAAGAAGACCGCCGGAGCGAATATCGCGCCCCGTTCAAGCAGCTCCTGCTGCACAGCCTGTTGCGGCTCCCAAGCCTGTGGCTCCTGCTCCTGCAGCTCCCGCCGCTACGGGTGGGGCAGGAACCGTAGTCAGCCCGATGCCCGGTACCGTTCTTGATGTAAGGGTTAAGGAAGGGGACGCCGTTTCCGTCGGTCAGGTTGTCATTATTTTGGAAGCTATGAAGATGGAAACCGAAATCGTGTCCGAAGTCGCAGGTTCCGTAGCTGCCGTTCGTGTAAAGAAAGGAGATGCCGTCGATACGGATACCGTACTGGTAGAGGTTAAATAAGGGGCATCGCATGGAATTCATTAAGGTTGTAGGGACGATGATGCAACAGTCGGGCTTTGCCGCATTGACATGGCAGCAGCTCGTCATGTTTCTCATCTCGTTCGTTTTGATTTATTTAGCCGTTGTAAAGCAGTTCGAACCGTTGTTGCTTTTACCGATTGCTTTCGGTATGTTTTTGACGAACTTACCCTTAGCGGGTTTGATGAAAGAAGCTGATCCTTGGTATACGTCCGGCGTTTTGCGGATTATCTATAACGGTATTAAGAGTAATCTTTTCCCGTGCCTGATATTCATGGGAATAGGCGCGATGACCGATTTCGGGCCGCTTATTGCGAATCCGATCAGTTTGTTACTCGGTGCGGCAGCGCAGTTCGGTATCTATATCACCTTTATGGCTGCAAGCGCGTTACCGATCTTTACGGCAAAACAAGCGGCAGCCATTGCCATCATCGGTGGAGCCGACGGTCCTACTTCTATTTATATCGCAAACAACTTAGCTCCCGAATTGCTGGCGCCGATTGCCGTTGCAGCGTATTCGTATATGGCGTTGATTCCAATGATTCAGCCCCCGATTATGAAACTGTTCACCACTAAAAAAGAGCGGGCGGTTAAGATGAAGCAGCTGCGGAAGGTAAGTAAGACGGAAAAGATCGTATTCCCGATCGGAACGGTTTTGTTTACCGCATTATTGCTTCCTTCGGTTGCTCCGCTGCTCGGTATGCTGATGTTGGGCAATATCTTTAGAGAATCCGGCGTTGTACAGCGCTTATCCGATACGGCACAGAACGCGTTGATCAATATCGTTACGATTATGCTTGGCGTTACGGTCGGCGCTACGGCAAACGGAGAACTGTTTCTGCGTCTGCAAACCATCTCCATTATCTTTATGGGATTGTTTGCGTTCTGTATGTCTACCGTCGGCGGTGTTTTGCTCGGAAAGCTCTTGTATGCCGTTACCGGCGGGAAAATTAACCCGTTAATCGGTTCTGCCGGTGTTTCGGCGGTACCGATGGCTGCGCGCGTTTCGCAAACGGTGGGCGCGTCCGAAAATCCGACGAACTTCCTGCTGATGCACGCAATGGGGCCGAATGTGGCCGGTGTTATCGGATCGGCGGTTGCAGCCGGTTATTTTATGCTGATTTTCGGCAAGTAATATGCGGAGGAGACGCCGGTTTTGCGTGCGTTTCCTCTTTCTACAATATCATAGTTGGAAGGAGATGTATTATGAGTAAGGTTATGTCATTACACGATGCGATTAAAACGTATGTAAAATCGGGCGATGTGCTTTGTTTCGGCGGTTTTACGACGAATCGTAAGCCTTATGCGGCGGTAAATGAAATTCTGCGGCAAGGTTTAGGTGATTTTATCGGATATTCCGGCCCTGCAGGCGGCGACTGGGATATGCTGATCGGTGAAGGAAGGGTAAAGGCTTTTATTAACTGCTATATTGCAAACTCCGGCTATACAAACGTAGCGCGCCGCTTCCGCAACGAAATAGAAAAAAACAAAAAAATGCTGTTGGAAGATTATTCGCAGGATGTTTTGATGCTGATGCTCCACGCATCTTCTCTCGGCCTTCCCTATCTTCCGGTACGGCTGATGCAGGGTACCGATTTGGTAAACAAATGGGGTATCAGTAAAGAAGAGCGTGCAAAAGACCCGCGCCTTCCGAATGATAAATTGGTAGAGGTTGAAAACCCCTTTAATCCCGGCGAAAAAGTTGTCGCCGTACCGGTGCCGCGCTTGGATACCGCAATCATCCATGTGCAGAAGGCATCCATTGAAGGAACATGTTCTATCGAAGGCGATGAATTCCACGATATCGACATCGCAATTGCGGCAAAAAAATGTATCGTAACGTGCGAAGAACTCGTAACCGAAGAAGAAATCAGAAAAGACCCGAGCAAAAACTCAATTCCCGAATTCTGTGTCGATGCCGTTGTTCATACTCCCTACGGCGCTCATCCCGCTCAGTGTTATAACTATTATGACTACGATGCGAATTTCTTCAAAATGTATGACAGCGTTACCAAGACCGAAGAAGATTTTAAGGCTTACTTGCAGGAATGGGTATACGGCGTAAAAGATCATACCGAATATATCGATAAACTGGGCGCAAGCAGATTGGCAAACCTGAAGGTCGTGCAGGGATTCGGCTATGCGGCAAAGCTTGTAAAGGAGGATAAGTAAGATGGCAAATTATAAGAACTATACCAATAAAGAAATGCAGGCGATTACAATCGCTAAGACCATTAAAGACGGTCAAGTCGTTATTGTAGGAACAGGTCTTCCTTTAATCGGAGCGTCGTTGGCAAAGCGAATCTTTGCTCCGAATTGTAAGCTGATTGTAGAAAGCGGTTTGATGGACTGCGCTCCGATTGAAGTACCGCGCAGCGTCGGAGATAACCGGCTGATGGCTCACTGCGGTGTACAATGGCCGAACGTCCGCTTTATCGGGTTTGAAGCAAACGAGTGGCTCAACGATAACGACCGCATGATCGCCTTTATCGGCGGCGCTCAGATTGATCCTTTCGGAAATGTAAACTCCACCTGTATCGGCGACTATCATAACCCCAAAACCCGGTTTACCGGTTCGGGCGGTGCAAACGGTATTGCAACCTACTCAAACACCGTTATTATGATGCAGCACGAAAAGCGCCGCTTTATCGACAAAATCGACTATATCACCAGCGCCGGATGGGGAGACGGCCCCGGCGGACGTGAAAAGCTCGGTCTTCCGGGAAACAGAGGCCCGATCGCCGTTGTTACCGACCGCGGTATCCTCAAGTTTGACGATAAGACCAAACGGATGTACTTAGCGGGATATTATCCGACTTCTTCCCCCGAAGACGTACTGGAAAACACCGGTTTTGACCTCGATGTTTCCAAGGCTGTTCTGCTTGAGGCTCCGAGCGAAGACGTTATTAAGATGATCCGTGAGGAAATCGATCCCGGGCAGGCATTTATCAAAGTTCCTGTAGAAGAATAAGTAGCATTGGAGGAATAGACATGGGTGATTATTCGATGCCGAACTATTTCCAAAACATGGAACAAGTTGGAAAAGAGTTGGCACATATTGATGAAGAAAATGAGAAGCTGATTAAAGATGTTGAAGAGGAAATCGGCAAACTGATAGATGAAGTCCACGAAGCGGGAACGCCGACGGAGGCTATCAACGAAAAAGGGCAGATGACCGCGTTGCAGCGGATTGCCGACCTGATTGACGAAGGTACGTGGTGTCCTTTAAACAGCCTCTATAATCCGCAGGACTTTGAAACCGCGACCGGTATTGTCAAAGGCTTGGGTCGTATTAACGGAAAATGGGCGGTTATCGTTGCATCCGATAATAAGAAGATTGTCGGTGCATGGGTTCCCGGGCAGGCGGAAAATTTACTGCGGGCTTCCGATACGGCAAAATGCCTCCGCATTCCGCTCGTGTATGTATTGAACTGTAGCGGTGTTAAACTCGACGAGCAGGAAAAAGTCTATGCGAATCGGCGCGGCGGCGGTACTCCGTTCTATCGGAATGTAGAGTTGCAGCAGCTCGGTGTTCCCGTTATCGTCGGTATCTACGGAACTAACCCCGCGGGCGGCGGCTATCACAGTATCAGTCCGACCATCCTTATTGCGCATGAAAAAGCGAATATGGCCGTAGGCGGCGCCGGTATTGTCGGCGGTATGAACCCGAAAGGTTATATCGACCAAGAGGGCGCCGAGCAAATTATCGAGGCAAGCAAAAAATCCAAGGGCATTGATGTGCCGGGAACGGTTTCCATTCACTACAACGAAACGGGCTTTTTCCGCGAAGTGTACAGCGATGAAATCGGCGTATTGGACGGTATCAAAAAGTACATGGACTACCTGCCCGCCTACGATTTGGAGTTTTTCCGCGTAGACGAACCGCGGGAACCGGCGCTTGATCCGAACGATCTGTATTCCATTTTGCCGATGAACCAGAAGAAGGTGTACAATATCTACGATATTATCGGACGGCTGGTGGATAACAGCGAATTCAGCGAGTACAAAAAAGGCTACGGCCCCGAAATGGTAACCGGACTTGCAAAAGTTGACGGATTATTAGTCGGTATTGTGGCAAACTTCCAAGGCTTGCTGCTGAAATATCCCGAATACAAAGAAGGCGCTGTCGGTATCGGCGGTAAGCTCTACCGGCAGGGACTTATGAAGATGAACGAGTTCGTAACGCTTTGTGCACGTGATAAGATTCCGATTGTCTGGTTGCAGGATACTACCGGTATCGATGTCGGAAACGATGCGGAAAAAGCGGAGCTGCTTGGTTTGGGACAGTCTCTTATCTACTCCATTCAGAATTCCAATATCCCGCAGATGGAAGTTACGTTGCGCAAGGGTACCGCAGCAGCTCACTACGTATTGGGCGGGCCTCAGGGTAACGATACCAATGCGTTCTCGCTCGGTACGGCAGCGACCGAAATCAACGTAATGAACGGCGAAACCGCTGCAACCGCGATGTATTGCCGGCGTTTGGTTAAGGACAAGGATGCCGGAAAGGATTTAACACCGACCATTGAAAAGATGAATAAGCTGATCAATGAATATAAGGAAAAATCCGTTCCGCAGTATTGTGCCAAGACCGGTATGGTTGATGAAATCGTCAGCTTGTATGATATACGAGCGTATATGATTGCCTTTGCGAATTCCGTCTATCAGAATCCGAAAGCAATCTGCGCTTTCCATCAAATGCTGCTTCCGCGGGCAATTAGAGAATATAATACCTTTGTAAAG
>CAJPTT010000107.1 GCA_905373565.1 uncultured Treponema sp.
CCTAAAAATACAACAAAAACTTTCGCATGTTTGTTTTTCATAATTGCCTCCATTTTTCTCTATATGAATAGCTTATATAGCTTTATGATACCATAGTTTTAAGTTGACTGCAAGGAAGAATTTAGCCCAAGATTTTAACAGGGTTTTCGCATTACAGTGTAGCAGCTACAGCGCTATTTGTAACCGTTGTTTTAATGCATTTTGCAGCTCTTGTGAAAAATTAACTCCGGCTTCTTCCGCTTTATAATTCAGCCATGCCGGAATCGTAACTGTTTTCTTTACAGCCTTTTCGGAAAACTGTTTACGCCAAGCATCAGTGTCGGCTATTACATAATTCACAAATCCGTTTTTTATTTTTATTTTTGATATATCACTCGGCTTTGGTATCACTTGGTGATGGTCTTCATAATGAGCGAGCATCATAGCCATAGCATCCTCTGCCATCTCTATTGCTTCAGCGATTGTGTCTCCAAATGTAAAACAGCCGGGAATATCAGGAACTTTTACACTTATTTTTCCGTCATCGTATTCAAACATAACAGGATATGTATATTTCATATTAAGCTCTCCCATAAAAAGTCAAGAAGAAAGTGTCAACTTTCGATTGACTTTTTACGCACGTTCACAACGAAGTGAGAACGTGCAGATGATATACTAGTTTGCACTTGAGCAAACTAGGGTAAATAAAAGCCGTGCTATTTATACGGCTTTTATTTTACGCTCCTTTAGCTATTTTAAGCCCGCTGCTTTTAGAATGTTATGGGCAGTTCCTACCGGAATATCGCCTTTATGACGAGGTATTGCTATCATTTTACCTGTTTCTTTATGAATTGCCTTATCGTGTTTTGCTCCGGCAATAATTTCATAACCTGCTTTATAATATACGTGATAAGTATCAAGAAATTGATAGGGCGTTGCATCATCCTCCGATTATTACTAAAAAAGCCTGTTCTTCCACAGAGGAAAAACAGGCTTTTTGCATCACAGCTTAAAAATTACAGGCTGCCTTTTGCCGCTTTAACCGCTTCGGTCAGCATCGGAAGTACCTTGAACAGGTCTCCTGCAATACCGTAGTCGGCTACACCGAAGATCGGCGCATCAGCGTTCTTGTTGACCGCAATGATGTACTCGGAATCCTGCATACCGGCAAGGTGCTGAATTGCTCCGGAAATACCGACTGCCACATAGATGTGCGGATGTACGGTTTTACCGGTCTGTCCAACCTGATGGTTTGCATCCATCCAGCCGGAGTCAACAACGGCACGGGAAGCTCCAACAACGCCGCCGAGTGCCTCTGCTAAATCTTCAGCAAGCTTGATACCTGCTTTGGGGTCTTTACCGATACCGCGGCCGACGGAAACAACCACATTTGCTCCGATCAAGTCTACGATATTCTTTGCGGTTTTCTTGATTTCAAGGATATCGACAGTGATATCGGCTTTAGAAAGCTCAACTGCCGGTTTTTCAACTACGGTCTTCGACGCTTTTGCCGAATCAAAGTCCTGCTTCTTCATAACGCCGGGACGCACGGTTGCAATCTGCGGGCGGAAGCGGGGACACACAATTGTTGCCATCAGGTGACCGCCGAACGCCGGACGGGTCATCTTCAAGTTGGTATTTACCTTAAAGGGTGTCTTTTCGACATCCATCGTCGAGCTGGTGCGGAGGAATTCCTTATATTTTTCCGTATCGACGTCGAGGTGCGTGGTGTCGGCGGTCAATCCGGTATGGAGCCGTGCGGCACAGCGGGGCCCTAAGTCGCGTCCGATAGTTGTTGCACCGATTAAGAAAACTTCCGGTTTTTTATCCTGTACCAATGCGGTAATCACTTTTGTATATGCATCGGTTGTATAATCGGCAAGAAGATCGTGCTCGCAGTAGTACACCTTGTCGGCACCGTAACCGCCGAGATTCTTTAACGCATCTTCTTTAATACCTTTTCCAAGTACAACGCCGCAGAGTTCGCCCTTCAATTCATCGGCGAGCTTCCGGCCTTCGCTCAATAATTCAAACGAGGTGTTGAGGATTTCTCCGTTGCGCTGTTCACAAAATACCCACACGCCTTTGAAGGCTTCAGTGTCTTTGCTATCGTAAGCCATTTGTACATTCTCCTCCTTCATTAAATGATATGTTTTTCTGCCAGCATACCGACGAGCTTTTCACAAGCGGCTTTGTCGGCGCCTTCCATCATCGTACCGGCGCCCTTCTGCGGCGGGGTAAAGGACTTGTATACGTTTGTCGGAGAACCTTCCAAACCGATCGTATCTTTATCGATGAGCGGGTCGTCCTTCAAGGTTTCGTAATTGTATACCTCATACGGCTTTGAGTAGCATTCCATAATACCGCTGACGCTCATATAGCGCGGTTCGTTCAGCTCTTTAATACAGGTGATAAGACAGGGTGTCTTTACCTTGAGCATCATATAGCCGTCTTCGAGCATACGCTTTACTATCAGCGCGTTGCCTTCTTTTTTAATATCAGCTGCGTAGGTGATCTGCGGCAGTTCGAGTTTTTCAGCGATCTGCGGACCTACCTGTGCGGTGTCCCCATCGATTGCCTGACGGCCGCAGAATACAACATCTTCCGGCCCGACACCGACGCGGCGTACTGCTGCTGCCAAAATCTGGCTGGTAGCATACGTGTCGCTTCCGCCGAACTCACGGCTGGAAACCAGTACCGCCTTGTCAACGCCGCGAGCCAACAGCTCACGGAGCATACCTTCGGCAGGGGGCGGCCCCATCGAAATAGCGACAACTTCACAGCCGGTTTGATCTTTCAGCTGCAGCGCCGCTTCGATTGCGTTTAAGTCATCAGGGTTGGTGATGGTCATCATCGAAGCGCGGTCAAGCTGCCCGTTTTCTTTGACGGCAACTTTTCCGGATGTATCGGGAACTTGTTTTACACAAACAATAGCTTTCATCTGTTCTTGTCCTCCTTAATTGACGCCGAGGTTTGCGGCAATAACCATGCGCTGAACTTCGCTCGTGCCTTCGTAAATTTCCGTAATCTTTGCGTCGCGCATCATCCGCTCGATCGGGTAGTCGCGGGTATAGCCGTATCCGCCGAAGAGCTGCAGACAGCGGCGGGTTACGTCGCTTGCGACCTCAGCTGCAACGAGCTTTGCCATTGCCGCTTCCGTAGAATACCGGATATTGGGGTTTTCGTTGGCTGCCTGTTTTTTGCATGCCGCTGCATAGACAAGATATTGGGCGCCTTGCGTGCGGGCTGCCATATCCGCAAGCTGGAACTGAGTGTTCTGCTGCTGGCTGATGCGCTTACCGAACTGTACGCGCTCTTTTGTATATTTGATGGTTTCTTCGATAGCGCCTTCTGCAAGACCGAGCGCCTGTGCTGCGATACCGATGCGTCCGCCGTCGAGGGTTGCCATAGCGATAATAAAGCCGCGGCCCTGTACACCGAGGAGGTTTTCTTTCGGTACAATGCAGTCTTCAAAGACCAATTCGCAGGTGGAAGAACCGCGGATACCCATCTTCTTTTCATGCTTACCGACGGAGAAGCCGGGGAAACCGCGCTCTACGATAAATGCGCTGATTTCTTTTACGGAGCGGCCTTTCTTATCCTTTATCGTGCCGGTTACTGCAATAACGATAAAGACGTCGGCATATCCTGCATTGGTGATAAAGATTTTGCTGCCGTTTAACACCCAGTGATCGCCGTCAAGCACTGCGGTTGTCTGCTGCCCTTGAGCATCGGTACCTGCCCCCGGTTCGGTTAATCCGAAAGCGCCGATCTTTTTACCGGAGGCTAAATCGGGAACATACTTCATCTTCTGCGCTTCCGTTCCGAAGTGTAAAATCGGATCGATACACAGCGAGGTATGTGCAGAAATGATAACACCGGTGGTGCCGCATACCTTGCTCATTTCTTCCACACACATGGCATAGGTTAAAACATCAGCTCCCTGGCCGCCGTACTGTTTCGGGACGGGAATGCCGAAGAATCCCAGCTTTGCCATCTTTTTGACATTCTCTTCAGGAAATTTTTCCCCTTCGTCGACTTCAGCTGCAAGCGGTTTTACTTCGTTTTGCGCAAAATCGCGAAACAGTTGCTGCGCCATGAGCTGTTCTCTGCTCAACGTAAAATCCATCTTTGAATCTCCTTCGTTATATTGATTTTTATTAAAAATCTCTACTTTATATAGAGGCTTTTCTATAGTATAATAGACCTATTCGATAACTGCGTTTTCGAATAGGTCGACGAGTTCTAAATCGCACAAATAGCACGATTTAGAACATCGCATTTCAAGGTAACCTGTTCAGAAACGGAAGTTTCCGAACAGGTTTAATAATAACCTACGCAGCTGTATCAAAGCAAATAATAGTAGGGAACCTCTAAAAACTTCCGTTTTTAGAGGTTTTTCTTAGATTTAATTTGCGATGTTTTTATTTAAGTCATTATGATATAAAGACTTAAATAAAAACTCGTCGAGCATCTCTAAAAACTAACCGAGTTTTTAGAGATGCTCATAGATAGATTATATCAGCAAACCGCCGAAAAAGATAGAGGTAGAATTGTATTTTATCTACATCCGTCCAAGATGAATTCATAAGGCGAACTCTCGTTGTAGGGTGGATCGCGCAAGGTTTTTATGAATGTTCTGATGATCGAGAATAAAACTGATATCTGTTAATCAAGGATAGGGCATCTCTAAAAACTGATTCGCAGTCCGCAAAGCGGACAAGTTAATGAATTTCCTTACAGAACAAGCCGATAGATGATAGGCTTGCAGTTTTTAGAGGTTCCCGATAGTAATTGTCTGTGTTTTGCGTTATACTTTGGCATCTTCTAAAAAACTAAGGTATAATTTTTAGAAGATGCTTCATTAGCATAGCTGATAAAGAATTACCAATTATCGCATTACCAAATTACCCATTACCAATTATGAATTGTGAATTATGAATTAAATAGCAAGGCGGTTTACGGTATATGACCTACTTACGGCAAAAGCGGATGAGTTATATTTCTTTTATCTTACCTGCTTTTATTATTTACATCGGCATCATTATCTTTCCCGTGCTGTTCAGCTTTTATTTAAGCCTGACAAAGTGGAAAGGGTATGGAAAAATGGAATTTATCGGGCTTGGTAACTATATCAGAATGTTTACCGATCCTGTTTTTTATATCGGCTTACGAAACAATATCCTCATCGTATTGATTTCGGTGCTGGGACAGATTCCGCTCGGACTTCTGCTTGCGTATATGCTGTACCGAAAAATGGTAAAACACGCGAACTTTTTTGAAGTGTTGATTTTTCTCCCGATAACCATTTCATCCGTTATTGTTGCACAGCTGTGGAACCGGATATTTTCTCCTGTCGGGGTTGTCCCTGCGATTATACGGGATCTAACCGGCAATCCCGACTACATTATGACGATATTTGAAGATAAATATCTTGCGATTGTGCCGATCCTCTTTGTACTGTTGTGGCAGCATACCAGTCTTTATATGGTGATCTTTTTAGCCAACCTGCAGCGGATACCGTACAGCGTTATAGAGGCAGCTCAGCTGGAAGGCGCGCGGGAAGGAACGATTTTTGTCCGCCTGATTGCGCCGATGCTTGCAAATGTTATCTTTATCAATACCATCCTTGCAGTTTCGGGCAGCTTTAAGAGTTTTGATCTTGTCTATTCGATGACCGGCGGAGGCCCCGCGCACTTTACGGAAGTTATCGCCGTTTATATGTATAACACAACCTTTGTGTTTCAGAATTACGGATACGGTAGTGCGCTGGCCGTTATCATTATTATCTTTACCGTTATAGCCCTGATGATAAGCCGAGCCGTAACAAAGCGCTTTGATTACTAGGAGGCTGATATGACTACAAAACGAAATATGCTGCAAGAAGCCTCTCACGGTTGGCAAATAAGCGCCTATATTTTGATGCTCACCTTTGCGGTACTTACGCTCTTTCCGCTTATTTGGCTTTTTTATTCGTCCTTCAAATTGAATGCGGAGATTATGATTCACCCGTTGGCGCTGCCGAAAGCGCCGACCTTTTTTAACTATACCGAATCGTGGGCTAAAGGCGGATTGGGTATTGCGCTGGTAAACAGTTTTATCTATACCATTACGGCAACCGTTTCTACTATGCTGCTTGCAATGGCGGCAGCTTTCGGCTTAACAAAATTTCCTTTTAAATCGGCAAAGGTCTTTACCTCGATTTTTGCCTTCGGCTTAATGATCAGCGTTCATGCGGTTATTATTCCGCTGTTCCAATTGGAAGCAAAACTCGGCATGATTAATACACGTTTAGGCGTCATTATTCCGTACGTTGCGTTCAACCTGCCGATTTCCATTATGATTGCAATCTCGTATGTTAAAGGCATTCCCAATGCGCTCATTGAATCGGCGGAGATAGACGGCGCAAAGTACCGCTATATATTCTGGACAATGATTATGCCGCTGTCCGTTCCCGTCATTGCGACGATGATTATTTTATCTTTCTTGCAGCACTGGAATGAATTCTTATTCGTGTTTGTGTTTACCACGAAGACCGCATTGAAAAGTTTGCCGGTTGCGATCACTCAATTTGCCGGTCGGCTCAACATCGACTATGGGTTACAGTATGCGTCCCTTATTATCGGCGTACTTCCGATGATTGTATTTTATATTGTATTCCACGCACAGTTGATTAAAGGCTTTGGGGAAGGGGCGTTAAAGGAATAGCGGCGTTTGTTCTTATTTTTTTTCTTACTTATTGAAGGAGTTTTTAAATGAATAGAAAAAAGCGGGTACTTGTGGGCGGTATGCACCATGAGTCCGATACCTTTAACCCGATTACCACCGGCCCCGATGATATTTGGGTGTTACAGGGAAAGGATCTCTTAGAGGGAAAAGGGCAAAGTTCCGTTTTCGGTTCGATTGCAACGCTGAAAGAAGCGGGATACGAAGTTATTCCGGCGCTTATCGCGCGGGCAGTTCCGAACGGGGAATGGGATAAGGACTACTACCTTTCATTGAAAAAAGAATTCTTGCAGGCGATTAAGGATGCGCTGCCGCTGGATGCGCTGTGTCTTTCTCTGCACGGTTCGATGCGGGTGCGCGAAATCGGCGAGGCGGAGGGAGACTTACTGGAAGCAATCAGAGAAATCTGTCCCGATATCCCCATCCTATCGTCGCTCGATATGCACGCAACGATTTCACAACGGATGCTCGACTATGTAGACGGCTATGTAGGATACAAGTGCGCCCCGCATACGGACACGTATGAAATCGGCATCCATGCGGCGCGTATGACTATCGAGACGTTGGAAAAAGGCATCAGACCGGTTATGTCGGCGGTTAAGATTCCGTTCCTTATTGCAGGTGAACAATCGGAAACCAGCGTAGAACCGATGAAAAAACTGACGGCGACGCTGCGCGAATATGAAAAACAGCCCCACATTATGGCCGCTTCTTACCTGCTCGGCTTTCCGTGGGCGGATACTGCCGACAACGGTGTTACGGCAATGGTGGTAACCGACGGCGACAAACAGCTCGCAACCGAAAAGGCACGGGAGCTTGCGCAGCTATTCTGGGATACCAGAAGCGAATTCTGCTTTTATAACGAAACCCGCGAACCGGCTGACGCCCTTGTTCATGCC
>CAJPTT010000108.1 GCA_905373565.1 uncultured Treponema sp.
GGCGCTGCCGGTCGTTGTTGTACAAGAGGGTATTGCCGATGCGCTCGTTGCGAAGCTTAAAGAGGCAGCCTTGCGGCTTACTGTCGGAAAAGCCTATGATAAGGCAACAAAGCTTGGGCCTGTTGTCAATGCCGAACATAAGGCTTCCATTATTAGATGGATCGAAAAAGGTATTGAAGAAGGCGCAACGGTCGTTTTAGACGGCAGAAATTATACCGTTACCGGCGCAGAAAACGGCTTTTATCTCGGACCGACCATCCTCGACAATGTTACGGAGGATATGACAGTCGGTACGCAAGAAATTTTCGGTCCTGTGTTATGTATTAAGCGGGTAAAAACCTTTGAAGAAGGACTCGCAATTATGAATCGAAACCCGTTTGCAAACGGATCGGTTATCTACACCCAAAACGGGTACTATGCGCGGGAATTTGTGCGTCATACCGATGGGGGAATGGTTGGAATAAATGTCGGTATACCGGTACCTATCGGAATGTTCCCCTTCTCGGGGCATAAAGAATCATTCATTGGAGATTTGCATACGCTCGGTAAAGATGGGTATCGCTTCTTTACGGAAACAAAAGTCGTTACCACCCACTGGTTTGATGAACATGAAATTCATTCAAGCGAAGTGAGCACATGGGACGGTACTATTTAGAACGAAACATACTGATTCGCGCAAAAAGTTTAGTACCTCGCTGCTCTGCGGCGAGGTCATCACCACATAACGTCAACAAACAAACGATTTTAGATATCGGTATGCCGATACAACTCCGCAAGTACAATTTCAACATGATTTTTTTGAAGAGAAATGAGTAAATCGTCTGTCGGCTGTTTATCGGTTATTAGAGCATCAAAATTACTGAAAGAGCTATAGGTTACCATCGAGGTTTGATTAAATTTACTGCTGTCTAACAAAAGATATACTTCCTGTGAACGGGCAATAGCAAGCTTTTTTACTACCGATTCCGTCGGAACCGTATTACTGACTTCCGCATGAGCGCTAATACCGGTTGCCGCCATGAAAGCCTTGGAAATATTATAACTTTTCAAAACCTCAAGCGTGTGCGGACCGGTAAAGGAAAGCGTGCTTCTGTCCAGTTCTCCGGAGAGACTAAATACTTGTAAACCGGTATACGGCACTGCCTGAATGAGAAATTCAAGATTATTGGTAAGCACCGTAACCTGTTTGTTTTGCAGCCCTTCTATCATATGACAGGTCGTAGTGCCTGAATCGATAAAAATGATATCTCCATCTTTCACATAATCGCAGGCAGCTCGCGCAATCCGTTTTTTCAGAGCAAGATTTTGAACCGTGCGATCGCCGAAAGAAGGGAGCGTTATTCCCTCTTTTGCAACACGTACCCCGCCGTATGTTTTTTCAATTTTTTTCCCTTTAACGATTTCATCAATATCCCGCCGGATAGTGTTTTTTGATACTTTAAAGGCGTCACAAAGTTGGTCAAGGGTTACCGCTTGATAATGATAAACAAAATCTTCAATTTTCTCCAGTCGCTGTGTTCTCATAGTATGAATAATTTAATACCCAATACTACCGAATTGGTCAACTATCCAGCGGTGTTCGGGCGCATCGCAGCGGCTTGTCCACGGGTTTCCGTCAAGATGTCGAATCATCCAGACATAGGCCATACGGTAGGCAGGAGCAGCGACCTGCGGATGGGTTAATCCGCCCGGGATAGCAGCAAAGCTTTCATGTTTGATTTTGAACACCTCATCCCCGATAAAACACGCGCCAAATCCTTGCGGTTTATCAAATCGATAGTAGTATACTTCGGGCTGTTCATGGGTATGCGGAATAAAGCTTGACCACAGTCCCGCATGGTTAAAGATTTCTCCGATAACCATGTTGGAATACGGAGCCGTACTGTAATCAAAGATGGTGGTAACCTCCCGCACCGCCGTATTGCCGGGGATATTGGCGCCAAAGGTGTTGATTTTTATCGTATCAGGGGTATAAAACACAGGGGGAAAACTGCGGGAATTTTCCGTTTGCTGTACCAGTACAAGCGAGGGCTGCTCCGCCGTAACGGTTACCGCAGTATTTTTGGGAATATGCAGGCAATAACCGGTATTGTCCCAAGTAGTAGGGCGTACGGCGGTTTCGGTTTTATCGTCCCATGTAAAGCGTACCGTTCCTTCAAGGAGCAGTATGGCAGTTTCCTGCGCCGCATCCTGTAAAGAAAGCATTTGTCCCGCCGTAAGCCGATGGACGGAAATATGCATCAGCATATTCGCGTAAAGGCCGTTTGTTTCCGTGAGTGTTTGTACACCATCTTCGTTAAACGTAGGATAGCCGAACAGTGATTTTCTATCGTAATTCATAACCTTTATCCCTCCCGCGCAACCATCTCGCCGTATTGCGCTTTACACTCTTTGATAAACTGCTTCACCTTGTCTTCAGACGGCATATCGGCGGAACAGCCGTGGCTTGCCACCAAAAGCGAAGCCGAAGCGCTGCCGAATTCAAGACATTCAATCATATCCCAGCCGTTAAAGATACCGAATAAAAACGCCGAAGCATAGCCGTCGCCGCCGCCGAATGATTTAAGCGCCTTTACCGGAAAGGGTTTAATCGAAAAGTCTTTTCCGTCCTGCGTATACGCCGTCGAGCCTTTTTTCCCGTGCTTAATAACAACGATTTTTGCTTTTTGCGAATGCCAATAGGCTGCCGTCTCTGCATCATTTTTACCCGGCCCTATCAGCCGTTCGGTTAAATCGTACTCCTCACGGGAACCGAGTATGATGGCGCTTTCATGTGCCACAATCGAATAATATAGCGCGATTTCATCTTCGCTTTTCCAGTTATAGGGACGGTAGTCAATATCGAAAATAATCGGCGTCTTGGTTTTCTTTGCAAGCGCAACCGCTTTCAGCATCGCTTCGCGGGAAGGGCTTTGCGCCAATGCGGTACCGGAAATAAGCACTGCCTTTGCCGATTGAATATAATCCTCGTGAATATGCTCCGTAGAAAGCGATAAGTCCGCCGCTTGATTGCGGTACATCAGGATGCTGCTTTCGTGTTCATTGAGAATTTCCGTAAAGGTAAGGCCGAGTTTTTCCCCGTGCGTTGTCCGCACCATTTGGGAGGTATCAACCCCTTCTTTTTGAAAAGTGTCGGTAATAAAGGTGCCGAACTGATCATCGGAAACGGCGCCTACAAAGCCTGCTTTTTTCCCGAGGCGGGCAAGCCCGACTGCAATATTCGCAGGAGAGCCGCCGAGATATTTTTTGAACGAAACGCAATCCTGCAGCGGATGAAAATAATCAATAGGGTTTAAATCCACGGTCGCCCGTCCGAACAGCACAAGATCCAGCGGCCGAGACCGATCAAAATCAATATACATCAACTTTTCTCCTCATTATTAAAAACCGCAATGTGGCGGAGGACATTTTCGTATACGCCTTGCACGGCGGCTTCATGTATGCCGAAAAACACGGGCGTATCATGCTGAGCGCAATAAGCGCGTATACTGTCCGCAGCGGCGTCAAAGGTTGCCGTTGCAATGTTAATCTTCCGTATACCGCAGTCTATGCACCGCCTGAAATCTTCATCGCTGATGCCGGTACCGCCGTGCAAAACCAGCGGCGCCGGTGTCAGGGCACGTATTGTTTTCAGCACCTCAAAATCAAGCTGCGGCGTTCCTCGATAATGGCCGTGCGCATTCCCGATAGCAACGGCAAGTGCATCAGCCGGGGCGCGGCTTAAAAACTCCTTTACGGTTTCGGGATCGGTAGTAACGGCCTTTTTTTCGGCGCCGCCTTCGCTGCCGCCGATTGTTCCCAACTCCGCTTCGACGCCCGCGCCGTATTTTTTTGCTGCGGCAAGCGTCTCATTCGTTATTGCAATATTTTGTTCCAGCGGAAGCGCGGAACCGTCAATCATGACGGAAGTAAAGCCGTAGTCGAGTGCACTTTGAATCACATCAAGGGTTTGTCCGTGGTCAAGATGCACTGCTACGGGTATCTTCGCGGCGCGGGCGGCGCTCACCATCATGGGTGCAATTAAATGGAACGGGGAATAGACCAGCCGCGCCTGCGCAATTTGGAGAATAATCGAGGTGTTTGCCGTTTCCGCCGCTTTTATTGCGCCGATGATCATTTCCATATCGGCGACATTAAAGGCGCCTACCGCCTTATTGTGCCGTTCAGCCTCCCGCAATAAATCCGTCATCAGAGCTAATGCCATGCCGGTTCCCGCCTTTTACTTTATTTCCGATAAAAGTACCGGACGATGTTCTTTCAAGGAGCGCAATGCGGCGGCGGCAATCAATACCGGCTGTAATCCGTCGTTAATATCAACCGGTACGGGGCAGTCCTGTTCGATTGCCTGTACAAACATCCGTACCTCTTTTGTAAAGGAAGCCATATACCGTTCTAGAAAAAAGTAAAGCGGCTTTTCGGCATGGATGCCGGTTTCACTGCTCAGTATGAGCGATCCGCACGTTGATCGTATCCGTATGCCGCCTTGCGGGAATTATCGATAACGGCTAAGGCGCCGTTCGCCATTTTAAGCGAAATAATGGCCGTATCTATATCGCCCGCTTTTCCGATAAGCGGATCTACCAGTACGGCGCCGTTTGCAAATACCTCGACAACATCGCTTGCGGTTAAATAGCGTACCATATCAAAATCATGGATAGTCATGTCGAGGAACATACCGCCTGAAACGGCTGCGTATTCGGGCGGCGGCGGCGCAGGGTCGCGAGACGTGATGCGTACAATATGCACATCACCGACATCTCCATTTGCGACGGCGGCGCGTACCGCTTCAAAATTATGATCAAACCGACGGTTAAAACCTACCTGATATTTAAGTTTTGTTCCCTTTAATTTTTCCATTACCTCACGGATTTTTGCGATGTCTTGAGATACGGGTTTTTCGCAAAATACGTGCTTTCCGGCTGCAATTGCCTCAAGCGATATATCCGCATGAGTGTTCGTTGATGAGCAGATTAAGACCGCATCAATTTCGGGATCGTTTAATATCTTTTTATAATCCTTCGTACAATCGGAAACGCCGAGCGCGCGGAGCGAGGCTTCGGTTTCCTCATTCATAAAGGGATCGGCAATCGTTTTAAGCCGTGCCGAGGTAATGTGATTCATAATACTTTGTGCATGAACCTTTCCGATTCTTCCTGCACCGATAATGCCGAGAGAAATCATTTTCTTCAGCCTCCTTATATTCCGGCTCAAGTATACTATAGGTTTTGGGTAAATTCAAGTAATAAATTGATAAACAATGGTATATAAAATATGATTTTAGTGTTATATTGCTGTTATCTATTGATGATGTTTGCTGTTTATATGGGTATGTAGTGAGCATTTTTCAAAAAAAATTCTTGACGGCATGCTCGTTCAATGCTACTATTTGAACTATAGAAACAAATTAACCGGCGCTCTTTTGAGACCCGAACGGGAACCTCTAAAAAGTTCGGTTTTTTAGAGGTTTTCCTTAGATATATGGATATTATGGAGAAATCTAATGGAGGAATCGGCGATGGTACGAAAGACGGTTGGACAGGCGGTAACGGCATTTCTTGACCGCCAATATGTGATGCGGGACGGTAAGAAGATAAAGTTTGTAGAGGGAATATTTACGATATTCGGGCATGGGAATGTCTGCGGTCTCGGTGAGGCCTTAGCGGCCGATTCCGGGCGGAATATTATAGGCATACCACGCCGCTTCAATCGGGATGGTGCCCGAACCGCAAAAAGCATCGTGCAGCGGCAGCTTCCGTTTCCATTGCATACATTGCAACAGAACAGCCGCCAGCGTTTCCCTCATTGGCGCGGCGCCTCCGCTTAATCGGTATCCCCGCCGGTGCAGCGGTTCTCCCGAAAGGTCAAGCAGCAGATACACGCGGTTATGTTCTATATATATGCGTATGCTGTACTCCCTTCCCGTTTCCGGTAATACATCCATCTTCCATGCGGAACAGAGCGCAGTGCATACCGCCTTATGAACAGCCCGCTGCACTGCATGTTCGGAAGCGAGTTTACTCTTAAAGGTTCTCACCTTGTCTACCGTTATCTTGGAATCTTTGGAAAAGAAACGCTGCCAATCCACCGCGGCAACGGTGTCATACAACGTATCGAAGTTATCAGCGGCAAATTCTTTAAGGACAAGATAGAGCCTGTCCGCAGTGCGGAGGTAAAAGTTTGCACGCATGATGCTTACAACTTCCGGCTCCTTCAGTGTAGGGGTAAAAAAAACACGTCCCGGTAATCGGTTAACCGGTTTAAAGTCCAACAGTTTTAATTCATTTGAAAGGATCGGCTCGGCGCCGACTGCGCAAAGCGCTAAAAATTCAAGCATGAAAGGACTATACTCATTTTAATTGATTTACACAATTGAAAATAGGGCAAAATCGAGAATACCTTGCAGGGATTCCGCATTATAAATATTTCAAGCTGTACTTGCTATTTCTATCATAATAGAACATAATAAAAAATATGACAGAGCGGTTTTCTCTCTATCAGTATCATTATATTTCCGACTCTCACAAAATGCGAAAAGGGCTTGACATAGTGAAACCCGTTCCGCACAATTCGCAGTCTCGCAGTCTCGCAACGGGCATAGTTCTCTTTTTTTTACACGCCGACAGTATTATTTTTTCTCATTACCGTATAGGCAAAGAAAGGCGCTGCGTTCTGCAGCATTCTTTCTTACCAGCTACTTTTATGCACCATCAAAAATCCACTTATCCCCAAAACGGAGGATCGTATGCGTAAAGCTTATATCATTCTAACCGGAATTTTTTTCACTCTTTTGTTTACCGCGTGTAGGCAGTTTACCGCAGACATAGACGACTATTTAAGTTATTGGTCGGCGGAAGCGTATATTGCCGATTCAACAATAAAGGCGGTAGTGCAAAACGATCTCAACAACATACCCAGTGTTCCTTCCGCTCAGGATGTTCCCGTCACATTTAATCTGAAAAATTCAAAATCTTTTCCGCTCGATTTACCCCCTGAGGCAGACGTTGAAAAAAAGGTGATTGTGTTTGAGCACTTAGCGCAGGTACCGAAATTCGGTGACGATTATACGATTGTTCAATCCGAAGACTGTCAAAGTTTAATTCTGACATACAAGGCAACTTTTTTACAAAGATATGAATGGGGTGAACAAGATCTTTCTTCTACGATGACGCTGTATGCAAAGGACGGAAGAAAATTTAAGCAAACGTATACCTTTAAGGTAAAAGCGAATACCCCGCCTCCGAAACCGACTTTCGCCGTTGCAAGGACAACCGGTACGCCTTCGTATTACGTACTATGTATCACGGCGCCGGAGACCGATATGAGGAAGACGGTAGCCGGCGGGCTTTTACATAAAGACCTTGCGCATATTGAAATAAACGAAACATCCTATGCCTTTTCGGTAAACGAGGCAGAAAAGAAATTTGTAAAACCGGAATCCGATTCTTTTATTACGCTTTCCGATGTAGCAAAGCTCACTACCCCCGATGCCGATAAGGTTCCTACAGGCGGATGGGTATTGTACTATAAAACCGATGTAGAAGTGAAAGAGGGCGCGGCAAAAAAAG
>CAJPTT010000109.1 GCA_905373565.1 uncultured Treponema sp.
CAGTGCAAATCAATAATGCAATTCAAGGCGTAAAAGAAATCACCAATAAGAATAAACGAAGTATCGAAAATTTAGCGCAGGAAGTATCTAAGTTTAAAATATAGAAAAGAAACTTTAGGGAATCTGAAAAAACTCGGTTAGCTTTTAAAGGTATCTATGAATATTTTCTCTTGAGTAATTATGCCGCATAATTACTCAAGAGATGTTTTTGCGTGCTCTATTTTCCAAGCCGTTTTTTTATTTCCGCAATTAAAGTGTTCAGTTCAACGCCGGTGCGTTCGCTTGCAATCTTAATCGTCGCTTTCGGCAGCATAATTCGTGCGAGCAGGCAGGCTCAAGGCTTTTCCGATTTAAACAACCTTAATCGGTCAGGTTCCGCCGCCTTTACTTTTTCGGTCAATTATAGTATGATAGCTCGATTTTCATAAAGAACGGGAACTTCTATCATTATCATCATTTTATAGAATACCCCATAATTCATAGGATACCGCTAAAAATCACTCTTTTATCGGTTCCCTTCATTTTATTCTCTAAGGATAGTGCATGACAACGCCTTCATATTCAGCGGAAAATATTACGGTTTTAAAGGGGCTGGACGCCGTCCGCAAACGCCCCGGAATGTATATCGGCTCTACCGGCCCCGACGGGCTGCATCATCTGGTCTACGAAGTCGTCGACAACTGTATCGACGAAGCGATGGCGGGCTATTGCGATACCATTTTGGTCGTGTTGGAAAAAAACGATACCGTCAGAGTAGAAGATAACGGACGCGGTATTCCCGTCGATATTCACCCCGACGAGGGCGTGAGCGCGCTGGAGTTGGTTTTGACACGGCTCCATGCAGGCGGTAAATTCGACAAGGGTTCGTATAAGGTTTCCGGCGGTTTGCACGGTGTCGGTGTTTCTGTTGTAAACGCGCTTTCCACCAATATGGAAGCGATTGTTTGCAGGGACGGCTTTGAATATGTGCAGAAATTTGCCGCCGGTGAGCCGCTCGGCCCGGTTGCCAAACGGGGAGAAACGCAAAAGCGCGGCACTACCATCCGCTGGACTGCCGACCCGACTATTTTTACCGAAACGACCACCTATAACTTTGATGTATTGGCGGTGCGGCTCCGCGAACTCGCCTTTTTGAATAATACCATCAGCATCGTATTACGCGACGAGCGGCTTTCCACCCCAAAAGAAGTTACTTTTGCCTTTGACGGTGGGCTTTCTCACTTTGTGCGTTACCTGAACGAGAACAAACAGGTGCTTCCCAAAGAACCGATCTATTTCGACGGTGAAAAAAACGATGTCATTGTCGAGCTGGCAATGCAGTACAACGACGGCTATAAAGAAAACATCCTTTCCTTTGTCAACGATATTAACACGCGCGAGGGCGGTACCCACCTCGAAGGTTTTAAAACGGCGCTCACCCGCGTGATGAATGAATTTTTGAAAAAAAACGCCAAGCTTTCCAAAAAGATGGAAAAAGAAGAAAAGCTGATGGGAGAATACGTACGCGCCGGTTTAACGGCGGTACTGTCGGTCAAAGTTCCCGAGCCTCAGTTTGAAGGACAGACGAAAACCAAGCTCGGCAACAGCGATGTACGCAGCATTGTTGACACCTTTATCAACGAAAAACTCACCCTCTTTTTTGAGCAAAATCCGACCGAAATCGATAAAATCCTCGAAAAAGCAGTAGGAGAAGCAACCGCCCGTATCGCAGCGCGCAAGGCAAAGGAAGCGACCCGCCGAAAAAGCGGTCTTGACAGCTTCGGGCTGCCGGGAAAACTCGCTGACTGTTCTTCCAAAGACCCTGAAAAATGCGAGGTCTACATTGTAGAAGGTGATTCTGCAGGCGGTTCCGCAAAGAAGGGGCGCGACAGTAAGACGCAGGCAATTTTGCCGCTGTGGGGAAAAATGCTGAACGTCGAAAAAACCCGGCTCGACAAGGTACTCAGCAATGAGAAACTCCAGCCGATTATTGCAACGCTCGGTACCGGCATCGGCGAGGATTTTAACCTTGATAAAATCCGCTACCACAAGATTATCATTATGGCTGATGCCGACGTGGACGGTTCCCATATCCGCACGCTCTTACTCACCTTCTTTTTCCGCTATATGCCGGAACTGATCGAGCACGGCTATGTGTATCTCGCAATGCCGCCGCTCTATAAAATTTCCTATAATAAAAAAGAATGGTACGTGTATGACGACAGTGAGCGGGACAGCATTTTGAATGAAATCGGACGCAACGTCAGCCCTGCGGTGCAGCGGTACAAGGGTTTGGGTGAGATGGACGGCACGCAGCTCTGGGAGACCACGATGGATCCCGCCCGCCGTAAGATGATGCGGGTAACCCTGCCCGATGCAGTAGAAGCTGACCGGATTTTCAGCACGCTGATGGGCGAAGAAGTAGAGCCGCGCCGCAAGTTTATCGAAGAAAATGCGGTGTACGCGAATTTGGATGTGTAAGATACAGGGGTTTGTCAGGGAGGTGTTTTGTATGGATGAAAAAAGAAATGAAGATGTAAATACCGATACCGGCGCAGCTTCTAAAATCATTGCTGCAGGGCTAGGAATACTATCCGCTTCTGTTTTAGCTTATTGTGGATATAAAATTATCAATAATCAACTTACTAAAACCGAGTATGAGCCGGATCCGAATAAAGCGATAGAATAACGTATGTATAAAAAACGAGATAATTTACTATTCGGTTTTCACGGTTGTGATGAAACAGTCTGTGATGCGTTAGTATCCGGAGAGCAAAAAAATTTAAATTTTAGTAAGAACGATTATGATTGGCTCGGAAAAGGTATGTATTTCTGGGAAAACGATCCTGAACGCGCTTTCGAATGGGCTGAAAGTCTTATGCGTCGGAGGCAAAATGAAAATCAAAAAATAACAAAACTTTTTATGGGAGCATAAAACGTGGAAGAGATAAAAACGCCGGAAGGCGGGGTGTTAATCCCCATTCCAATTGAAACTGAAGTAAAACGTGCATATATAGACTATTCGATGTCGGTTATTGTGAGCCGTGCCCTGCCTGATGTGCGGGATGGCTTGAAGCCGGTTCACCGCAGAATTCTCTATTCAATGGAAGAGAAGAGTTTGCGCTCTTCAGGGCCGACGCGTAAATGCGCTAAAATTGTCGGTGATGTGCTGGGAAGTTACCATCCGCACGGAGATGCCTCCGTATATGACGCGCTTGTCCGCTTGGGACAGGATTTTTCTCTCCGGTATCCGGTAATCCATCCGCAAGGAAACTTTGGTACTATCGGCGGCGACCCGCCTGCAGCCTACCGTTATACGGAAGCAAAGATGGCGCGGCTGGCGGAGTCGATGGTAGAGGACATTAAAAAAGATACCGTCGATTTTATTCCGAACTTTGACGATTCCACTCAAGAGCCGACCGTACTGCCCGGCAAATTTCCGTTCCTATTGGCAAACGGTTCAAGTGGTATCGCCGTCGGTATGGCAACCAATATGCCACCGCACAACTTACGCGAAATTGCCCAAGCAGTGTCCGCCTATATCGACAATCCCGGCATTACCATTGATGAGCTTGCCAAGTACATTAAAGGCCCCGATTTCCCGACCGGCGGCATTATCTTTGGAAAAAAGGGAATCCGGCAAGCCTTTAAAACCGGCCGCGGCAAGATTTTGGTTCGGGGCAGGTTCAATATCGAAGTTGATAAAAAAGGCAAGGAAACGATTATCTTTACCGAAGTGCCTTATCAGGTAAACACCACGGCGCTCGTTGCTAAGATCGGCGACCTTGCCCGTGAAAAAGTGATAGAAGGGATTGCGGCAGTCAACGATGAAACCTCAGACCGCGCCGGCTTACGGCTGGTTATCGAGTTGAAGCGGGGAGCAATCGCAAAGGTGGTGCTGAACCAGCTCTTTTCCAAGACGGCGCTCCAGTCATCCTTCGGCGTTATCAACCTTGCACTGGTAGATGGGCGGCCGCAAACGCTGACGCTCAAACAGCTGGTCGGCTACTTTGTTGCGCACCGGCAGGAGGTTGTTACCCGTCGCGTCCGCTTCGACCTGAAAAAAGCTGAAGAACGCGCCCATATTTTACGCGCCCTTATCGTCGCCATCGACAACATCGATGAGGTGATTAAGATTATCCGCGGCTCCCGCGATACGGCAAGCGCCAAGAATGCGCTGATGGAGCGGTTCTCGTTTGATGACATACAGGCGCAGGCCATCGTTGATATGCAGCTCAAGCGCCTCACCAGCCTCGAAATTGAAGACCTCCGTAAAGAATTGAAGGAACTTGAGGTACTGATTGAACATTTGAAAGACCTCTTGGCGCATCCTGAAAAGATTCTTGCGCTCATTAAGCAGGAAACCGATGAGCTTGCAGAGAAATTCGGCGACGACCGCCGTACCGATATTGTCAGCGATGAGGTGGAAGAGATTAACATCGAAGACCTCATCAAAAAAGAGCAGATGGTAGTGCTGGTTTCCAACCTTGGCTACATCAAGCGGGTTCCCGTAACTGCTTACAAGCGGCAGAACCGCGGCGGCAAGGGTTCAAACTCGGCTGCCTTGGTTGAAGATGACTTTATCGACCAGATTTTTACCGCGTCTACACACGACTACATTATGTTTATCACCAATGAGGGGAAGGCGTACTGGGTTAAGGTACACGAAATCCCCGAAGCGAGCCGTACAAGCCGCGGTTCTCATATTAAGTCGCTGCTCGCCGTATCTTCCGACGAAGAAATTACCACGATTGTGTCCTTAAAAGAGTTTAGTAGCGATACATACCTACTGATGGCGACGGCGGGCGGTATTGTGAAGAAAGTGCAGACCGATAGCTTCCGGAATGCCAAAACCCGCGGCATTATCGCCATTAAGCTCGATGAAGGGGACAAGCTGGTAAGCGCAATCCTTACCACCGGTAAAGATGAGCTAATGCTGGTAACCCGGCACGGACAGGCGCTCCGCGTTTCCGAAACCGAAATACGGGATCAAGGCCGCGCTTCGCATGGGGTTATCGGAATTCGGCTGTCCGGCGGGGATGAGCTGACCGGCGCGCTTCGGATTAACGGCGGCAAGCTCCTCGTGATGAGCGAGAACGGCTACGGCAAGCGGGTTGACTTTTCCGAGTTTTCTCCGCATGGGCGCGGTACCGGCGGGCAAAAGGTGTACACCGTTACCGAAAAAACCGGCGAGGTGGTCGGATTGCTTGCCGTCGCTGACGATGACGAAATTGTCTGTATCACCGGACAGGGAAAAACCATCCGCGTGCAGGTTTCTTCTATTAATGTGATGGGACGCGCCGCGCAGGGTGTTAAAATCCTCGATATCGAAAGCCCCGACCAGCTCATCGGTTTGGATGTAGTTGCACGCGAGGACGAAGAAGATATCGCGCCGCCCGCTTCGGAAACAACCTTCAACGGCGAACTTGACCTAGACGGCGGGGATGCGGAGTAAGAAAACTGCGGAAAACTCGATACTGTTTGGAACCACTGCCATCTTGTCAGTACGCGATGGATTGCGCCCCATTCCCCATTATTTTAGCGCTTCTACTTCTGCTTGGCTAAGGCCGGTCATTTTTTCGATAAACGGTATTTCACAATTGGCTTGCTTCATCAACCGCGCTGTTTCAAGCTTTGCTTGGCGGGAGCCGCGTGCCTCGCCTTCAGCGAGTCCCATGTCAAAACTTTCTTCGCGCTGTACTGCGATATCCGTGTCATAATCGTATTCTGCTAATAGCATATTCATTACCTCTCTTGATTTACGTTGTAAATACTCCCTTAAAATATCGTTTTTGATGCATTCTTTAATTGCATTTTCAAATCCATGTTCTTTGTCGACAGCATTATGACGGCGCACTGCTTCCACAAATAAACTGTATTCCTTCAGCGGCTTACAGCTCTTTACTACTGGATTGTCTTTATCATAATTGATATTGATCAGTCGCACAATGAGTTCAAGATTAGAACTTTGTGCTTGGGTTATAAAGGCATCAGAAAGTTTGAGTATTTGATACGGTGCAATATCTTTTCTTCCGTTATAAAAGACGAAAAATTCTGGGGTAGGAATTTTTTTCTGCATTCGTGAGTAACGGTCTCGAGGATTTTGAATACCTTCATATAGCCGAGTAACATATTCTAAAAAGCGGATCGGCATATTGGGATTTACTGTCGACTGATGCTCTGCAAGTACAATAATCTTGTCATCTACAAGATATGATACGTCATTAGCAAAACTCATATAGAGTACGTGTTTGAGTCGGATATTTTTTAGAATATCGGTGGATTGATAGTTGGTATGGTACAAAGTATTGTACAGTGCTAAAAAGTTAGTTTTTGCCGTTTTATCCGTACTGAATAGGTCAACAAAAACGGAATCTTTGTATCGGCGATTGTGCTTTTTCATCGTAATTTACCTCCGTGAATATATTCCTATATACAGCACGGATGGCAAAATGGCTAAGAAAATCAGCAGATAATCATGTTTTTTCTATAAATTCGCCTTAGAGACGCCAAGAACGCAGCGTATAAGTGCTGAGGAAAAATTGGTAATGCAATAACGGGAAATTAGACCGGTACGGCTGCTGTTGCGCACATATACGGGCTGCTTCAGCATTCACCGAAGCCCGCCCGCGTGCTTTTAAAGGTAATAGGTGTGTATGATCACCTACGCAGCTTATTTTAGTGTATAGTCAATGTTAATACTACCACCTTGCAGATCCTCAGCTTTTATGGTGTAGGAAAACGATGTCTCTGTCTCATACTCTTGTTCCACACCGTTAACCTTCCATTTGTCAACTGTCTTTCCGGGAGGTAGATTTCTTGCGTAAAATCTGAACCTCTCATTTTCATACACCGTTTCGCCGTTGTTAACAGAACCACCGATGTCGTAGGTGGATAAATAGTAGCCCTTTATTTTACCGGAATCAAAGTGTATGGTACCCTGCGCCGACGGTTTTACCGTATAGTCAATGGTAATACCGTTGCTTTGCGCATCCTCAGTTCGTACGGTGTACCGAAACTTCTTGTTTGTTTCATTTTCTTGTTCCACACCGTTGACCTTCCATTTGTCAACCAGCTGCCCGGGAGTCAGCTTTGCCACAAAGAGCAGCCTGTCATTTTCATACACCGTTTCGCCGTCGTGAACGTCAGCGTTGTTTTCTTGGTAGCCCTTTATTTTACCGGAATCAAAGTGTATGGTAACTTGCGCCGCCGGTTTTACCGTATAGTCAATGGTAATACTGCCGCTTTGCACATCCCAACGCCTTACGATGTACTGAAACCGTTTGTTTGTTGCATGCTCTTGTTCCACACCGTTGACGGTCCACTTGTTAAGCAGCTGCCCTGACTGTGGTGTCGCTTCAAATTGCAGATAGTCACCTTCATATACAGTGCCGTTATTGTAAACGGGAGAAAAACCTGGTTGTTTGAAGCACCTCATTTTATAAGGATTAAAGCGAATGGTAATTGACGTAGTTGACGTAGTTTGCCATTTTGCATACAGCGTAATATCAGCAGTAACGGTATCGGTCGCAAAGTTCCACCG
>CAJPTT010000110.1 GCA_905373565.1 uncultured Treponema sp.
ATATATTACAAACAACAACGATTGCCGATATGATGATTAAGAACAAAATCGGTATAACAGGACTTTGGGTCAACGATAAAAAAGCTAAGGCATTTAAGTATTCTTATACATTGAACAATATTTTAAAAAACGAAGAAAAAACCGATCTGATAAATATTGTTATCGGACAAAAAAATATTGAAGCGGCAAGTCCTTCGATATTCAATAAAACCTTTTCCATCCCCGCACAAGATTTTGGAAAAGCCCTTGCACTTGCCGCACCTAATGAATTTCCTGCAAATCTCAATATCGATTTAACCTACAATACACTGAGGACATTAAACTCAATCCGTCCGAATAAGGCGTCGCAAAAACGTTATGATAAAGCTCAAGATATTCTCTATAAAAACGCAATTATCACACAAAACGGCGATACATATTCCATCGTATTCAATAATGATGATGTCGTTAAATTTATCCCGGCTTTGATAGATGCGGTAAAAAACGATAACCGTTTAAAATTCCTCTGGAATTTTTATAAAAAACTCTTAGAAAAAGAATTTAAAGGGATTGAGGAAAAATTTAATACGGAAATAAAAGACAACATTAAAGACTGTATCTTTACGGAAGAATTGACTGTTAAAGACAACCTTGTTGCAAAAACTCAGTATACCGTTGCCGTCAGCGGAAAAGAGATTGTAACATTCGACTTCGGCATTAAAAATTATGAAAACCCGATTGACGGCATAATATGCACGCTCAATATTACCGAACCTGATACCGCGGATAAAGACTCGAAGGCGGGTATAGTATCTTGTGTGTTTGCTTCTAAGGGATCTGTAACCGACACAGCAGCTGATATCGATTGTTTCGTCTCCGTATCTTTTACGGATAATCCTGATACCCCGCTGCTTCCGGTATTCGATATGCATGGAACCTTTTATGCCGATACCGCAAAACAGAGCGACAACTTTAAAATCGGTATGGACATGGATATAACACCCTCGCGTAATGACAACATGAACGAAAGCATAGCGGCCTCAATGCAGGCATCAGGCAGTGTTGTAAAAGCACCGGATATGATTACGTATAACATCGATACCATCAACATTGAGATGAAGGAACTCGAGAAGGAAAAGCATACCCTTAAACTCGAGACAGATGCGTCGGTTATATTCAGCAAAAACATCCTTGAAGATATTGTGATGCCCAAAGAAACGGTCAATGTTCTCGAAACAAAGGTCAATGAGTGGCAAGCCATTAAAGAAGAAATTACAGCAAACATCGCAACGCTTTCAAGCCTACTCAATTTATAAAACACAATACAAATTATCCCCCTGCGTGAAATTTTAAACAAAATTTCACGCAGTTTATTCTAGCCAAAGGGAAACGCATCAGACAGATAGATCAAATTCCGCAAAATAGAAGTTACAGCTTTGGCAAAAACCTTTCCGTTAGCCTTTTGAAAATAGGGGTGCCGGATACAAGGCGCAGAGCGAATAACACCCGCAGGCGTGCTTTTTGCACGTCGAGGACTGTTATTCACTCTGCAACGCCGTAGACGGTATGCATATTTTCAAAAGGAAAGGTTGAATAGCCTCTCTTATTTTGCGAGGAAAA
The DNA here is from genome assembly GCA_905373565.1 of uncultured Treponema sp. Lineage (GTDB taxonomy): Bacteria > Spirochaetota > Spirochaetia > Treponematales > Treponemataceae > Treponema. The sequence continues at coordinate 1,600 of CAJPTT010000110.1, forward strand.
AAACGTCTGATGCATTTCCTTCCTTCTGCGTGAAATTTTATCCAAAATTTCACGCACTTTATTCTAAAAGAGGCAAACGCATCAAATGAATAGAAGCAATATCGCAGAATACAAAGGCTGTGAGACCATTTGAATCGCAGAGCGATTCAACTCTGGTTGAACAGCCTCTGTATTCTGCGGGCAATGCACCAAGAAATCTGATGCGTTTGCCGATCTTTCTCAAGGTTTCCCACTAAATTCCGACACTGTATCAGAAGGGGTATCAGATGGACAAAACATCGACTGCAGAGAAAATCGAACAGATCTTGCAGCAGCAAATTAACGTGATGAAAGAAGTATATGCATATCAAAAAGAGCTTTCCGATTCCGTGCGGAACCGTTCATGGGAAGGGATTGAACGCTGCGTGCTAAAAAGTACAGAGGCTTCCAACAAGTTTTTACGGCTCGATAAGCAGTGTTTTTTGCTTCTCAATCAGCTTGATCCGTATAACGAAGATGTACGCGATTTTTACGGCTACATTGCATTGCTGCCTGCGGAAAATCAAAAAAAGCTCAGTTATTTATATCGCAGTCTACAGCAGCAGGTGCAGCTCTCAAAAACTGCAAACGATACGCTTGACGCTTATGTGACGCACGTACAGACGCTGGTACAGGATATGATGGACGCCGCAGAAATCGGTACAAGAACAGCATTTTATACCCGCACCGGTGCGCCGAGTCAATCGAACTACAGCAGTTTGGTTATCGATACGGTATTTTAACGGATAGTATTCAAGGAGGCGAGATAAAAAGCGCTGTCTAAAATAGCGCCATCGCTTTTTATCTCAAGTTTGCGTTGCAAACTCGATTATTTTACGAATGCGCTGACGCGCACGGCTAAAAACTTTTTCGGAAATTTAAATTTCCTGCAAAAGTTTTTATGGGAGAAAAGATGTCTACATTTGCTTCGATTGAATTGGGAAAACGCAGTTTATTTGCACACCAGCAGTCTATTCAAACTGCGGGTCATAACATATCGAACTCATCCACGGAAGGATATACCCGTCAGCGTGTTCAGCTCGATTCTTACGAGCCGCTGTACCGTCCCGATCTTTCACGGGCGGAAACTCCCGGACAAATCGGACAGGGTGTTGCTGTCAGCTCCATTACCCGCCTGCGCGACGAGCTGTTGGATCAGCGGATTGTCGCCCAAACCGATAAGCAGGGGTACTGGGAAACACGCGATTCCTACATCTATATGTTGGAACAGCTGTATAATGAGCCGGAGGATACTTCCGTTCGGACGCGGCTCGATCAATTTTGGGATTCATGGCAGGAGCTGTCAGTCTATCCCGAATCGACGGCGGCGCGCAGTGCGGTTGCTACCCGTGCAAAAACACTGACCGATGCCGTGCACCACCAGTATCGGGGCTTGCAGGGCATCCGCGATATGATCAACGGCGACATTGAAGCGCGGGTTAAGCAGGTAAACTCCTTTACCCGACAGATTGCGGCGCTCAATGAAGAAATCGTAAAAGTCAAAGCGATGGGAGATAATCCCAACGACTTGATGGATAAGCGTGACGTATTAACCGAAAAACTTGCCGACCTTATCTCCATCTCCGTAGAGAAGCGCGATGCCGACGAATCCTACATCATTTATTCGGACGGTATGGAATTAGTACAGGGGCGGACGTTCCGTACCTTCGGACTTAAAAGCGGTACCGGAAACGAAGGATACGCCAATGTCGTATGGGAAGATTCCGGCAATCTTGCACACTTCGGCAGCGGTAGGCTGGCTGCCCTTATCGAACTGCGCGACGGAGATGTCCGCGACGAAATCAATAAACTCGATACGATGGCGATGAACTTTGTCGATCTTGTTAACGACATTCACCGAAATGCGATGGGCTTAAACGGAAAAACCGGTATTGATTTTTTCAAAGAACAGTATTTTATCAACAATACGGTCGGTAATTTCGACCGGAACGGCGACGGTGAATACGATTCTTCATATATCTTCCGTTTGACCGGCGCATATAGTCTTGATCCGCGCGAACAAATCGGATTGGAAGGGACGATCACCCTTTCCGCAGGAACGGGAACGGTTCAAGTACCCTACGCTTCCACCGATATGGTCGCCGACCTTGTAGACCGCATCAACCGTTCCGGTGCAGAAGTCGTCGCGTATCTCGACCAAAACAACAAACTCGTGCTCAAGGGAACGGCGGCGCAGGATACCGAAAATCCCGACTTTGTCATCAGACACGTCGAAGATTCGGGGCGCTTTTTAGCGGGATACGCCGGCGTGCTTACCGGCAGCGGTGCGGAAAACGCCTACGACTGGCAGCAGCCCGATGCGGTGAACGTACTGTCGCAGGAAGGCGCACAGTATGCCGTTTCCCCCATTGCGCACCCCTCCGGCTGGATGGAAATCAATCCGGTTGTGGTAAGCGATTTACAGAACATCGCGGCAGGGTATCCCAGTCCTGAAGGTATCCCCTACCCCGGAGACAACCGCGCTGCCGTCGCGATCGCAAAGATACGGAATACGCCGGTTATGGTCGGCAACACCCGCACCTTCGACGAATTCTTCGCCGAGGCTGTTACCGATATGGGCTTAAAGGGCGAACAGGCCGAGCTTGCGTTGAATACGCAAACTGCTATCGGTAAGGAACTCCGCGATATGCGTGACTCGATTTCCGGCGTCAACATCGACGAAGAATTGGCGGATATTATTAAATTTCAGCACGGCTATAATGCGACTGCTCGTTTTGTCGCTACCGTCAACGAGATGCTCGATACCATTATCAACAGAATGGGTGTCTAGGCCATGGGTAAATATATCAGGTGTTTTGTGATATAGCTCGCAGAATAAATGAGGCTGTTCGACCAGAATTGAACCTCTTCGCGGTTCAAATGGTCTCCCAGCCTCATTTATTCTGCGGCTTCGGTTAATCACCGCCCCCTGATATATTTACCAATTTTATCGGGGAAATGTGTGAAATTTTGGAAAAATTTCACACACGAGGAAAGGAGTAAGTATGCAACGGATTAGTTCAAATATGCGGCATTCGGACAGCAGCTATTCGGTGCGGAGGCAGGAAAGCAGGCTGCACAAGGTGAATAGTCAGCTCAGCACTCAGCGGCGCATCCAGCAGCTTCGTGATGATCCTGTTGCGGCTGGACATTCGGTACGTTATAAATCGCTTCTGGCACGGCTTGACCGCTTTGAAAAAAATGCCAAGACGCTCAACGACCAATATAAGGTTGCGGAGGCGCCGATGCAGAGTGCGCTCAATATTATGCAGCGGCTCCGCGAACTTTCCGTAGCGGGTGCAACCGGCACTTATACTGCTTCGGATCTTAAAAAGATGGCGCCCGAAGTAGATGAGCTGTTATACGAGCTTGTTCAAACGGCGAACAGTTTTAGTGCGGACGGCACCCGTCTCTTTGCCGGCACCAAAAGCTTTACCGAACCTTTTGAGATTGTGATGGGCGACATCGACGGCGCCGGTTCCGCCGTTATTACCAATGTGCGGTATAACGGTTCCATCGACACCAAACAGGTGGAAAGCGATGAGCTTTCGTTTATGGAGGCAAATCAGGCAGGGAACCGTATCTTTTGGGCGGAGCGGCAAACGCTCTTTTCCGCAACCGATGCACGGAACTTTATTGTACAGCAAGATAGCGCCATCGAGGTGGACGGCGTTACTATCCCGCTCATCGCGGGCGATAACGTCTATGCGATTATGTCTAAGATCAACAGCTCCGGCGCAGCGGTTAAGGCTTCGCTCGACCCTGTTACTAATGGTATGAATATCGAAACTACCGATGCACGGCAGCTCTGGCTGCGCGATGCCGGAGAGGGAACCGTACTGTCATCACTGGGACTGGTTAAGCCGCAGCAGCGGCCGCCATACAATCTTGCCGATTCAGTGCGCGTATCGGGAGGTTCGCTTTTTGATGCGGTCATCGCAATGCGCAACGCGATGTATGCAGGCGACCATGAATCGCTCGGCGGAAAAGTGCTCGGCAGTGTGGACGGGGCTATCGACAACCTCGCAGCGCGGCTTGCAGAAAACGGTTCCCGCTATGAACGTGCGGAAGCAGCGCTCGCCCGTTTGAATATGCAGATACCGAACGTAACGGGAGCGGAATCCCGCGAAGCCGATTTGGATTTGACACAAGCTATTTCCGATCTTAAAATGTATGAGTATACTCATCAAGCATCGTTAAGTACGATCGGCAATTTATATAAAAATACGCTGCTCAACTATTTGAGGTAGCGATGACGGAAGAAAGGGCATCTGAAAAAACTCGGTTAGATTTTTAACAATGCCTGAAAGGGAGTTTTAGTATGGAAATAAAAACGAAGGCGCTGGGTACGGTTCAGATTGAAGAAGATCAGATCATCACCCTGTCTGAAGGTTTTTACGGATTTAAAAAATATCATCGCTTTGCCTTGCTCGATGCAAAGCAAAAGCCGTTTATATGGATTCAGTCGCTTGACGATGCAGAGCTTGCGTTTATCGCCATCGATCCCTTTATCTTCCGGCCAGACTATGAACTGGACATCGATGACAGTTTGCTTGAGCCGCTCGGTATTGAATCTCCGTCGGACGTACTGGTGTTTGCATTGGTTACCGTTCCGTCGGACGGCTCGGCAATTACGGCAAATCTGCAAGGCCCGCTCATCATCAATAAAAAGAATAAAAAGGCAATGCAGCTGGTTATCGGTGGAGAAAAATGGAAGACTAAGCATGATATCGTCGCTGAAATGAAACGCGGAGGTGAACCATGCTAATCCTCTCCCGAAAGACAAACCAAAAAATCCGCGTCGGCGATTCAATTGAAATTACCGTTATTGAAGTTCGGGGCGATCAGGTTAAAATCGGTGTTGAAGCCCCCCGCTCCGTCAAAGTATTCCGCGAAGAAATTTACGACGAAATTCAGCGCGAAAATAAAGCGGCACTTGCGACCGGCAATATCGATTCGCTTGCTCAACTGGGGTTGAAGTAATTCATAATTCATAATTAAGAATTATTGCTCAACGTTTCCTATACCACCGCTCGTACCTCATGCGTCAGTGAATGTTCCGCTTGCTCATCTTTGAGAGTTTGCCATATTTTATCAAATGCATGATGAATCTTTTTAAAATGCGTTACCAGCAGCGGGTCAAAATGCTTCCCCGCATTTTCAAAAATATATTGTGCCGCTTCATTGTATTTTGATTCACCGCATTTCAAGGAAAGTTTTTGCAGCGGTAAAACCCCGTTAATCCGCTATTCATAACGGCCCCCGTGTGCTATACTTATCCTCAAATGAATTTTTCCAATTGTAATCTTGATTCTCATCTCTTACAGGGGCTTGAAGAAGCCGGTTATATTGAATGCACTCCGGTTCAAGAGCAGGTGTTTTCCGCAGGAATGGACGGTTCCGATCTTTATGTACAATCCCAAACAGGTACGGGAAAAACAGCTGCGTATCTGGTAACACTGATGCAGCGGATGCTTGCGGCAGGAACCGAAGACCGCCGCCCCGCTTTGATTCTTGTTCCCACGCGGGAACTTGCCGTACAGACGTGCACCGAAATGCAGTCCTTCGCAGACGGAACGTTTCCGCGCACTTGCGTCGTCTACGGCGGCGCGTCGATGCTGTCGCAGATACGCGATTTGAAACGCGGCGTTGAAATCGTCGTCGGTACACCCGGCCGCATTCAGGATCACATCGAACGCGGTACGCTCGACATCGGCAAAATCGATTATTTTATTCTCGACGAAGGCGATGAAATGCTCGATATGGGTTTCATCGAAGACATCGAAGCGATTTTCGAAAAAGCCAATCC